>CAMFHT010000110.1 GCA_945952245.1 uncultured Rhizobium sp.
GCGTTGAGAAACTCAAGAAGTTGTGGTCCGAAGGCCTGAGCGCCAGCCAGATCGCAGCCCAGCTCGGCGGCGTCAGCCGCAATGCAGTGATCGGCAAGGTGCATCGTCTGAGCTTGCCGGGCCGCGCCAAGGCCGGTGGCGCAGCGCCTGCCGCAGCAGCCCGCACCCCGAAGCGCCAGACCTCTGCCCCCCGCGCTCCGAATTATGCCGCGACCCGCGCAACCGCCACGGCCACCACCACCCGCACCGTGACCCGCCAGCAGGGCGCCACCATGGTCCGCGAGGAAATCGAGGTGGATGCAGCCGAGGAAATGGAATTCCGCCCCGCCTCCAACGTCGTCGTGCCGATCTCGCGCCGCCTGGAACTGACGCAACTCACCGAGCGCACCTGCAAGTGGCCGGTCGGCGATCCGCTCAAGGAAGACTTCCACTTCTGCGGCAATGACAGCCCGGACAGCTCCCCCTATTGCAGCTACCACCAGAAGCTCGCCTACCAGCCCGTCTCCGACCGCCGCCGCGTTGCTGCGCGCTAGGATGAGCGTAACGGATTGACGAAAAAACCCGGCTCAAGGCCGGGTTTTTTCGTTGGTCGCTCGGGGATTGGATGCTGGAGGCGTTGGTCCGGCAGACGCCGGGTCAACTCAGCCTTCGATCGAGTACCCCGCCCCGCGCACGGTGCGGATCACGTCCGACATGCCGGTGAGGTTGACGGCCTTGCGCAGGCGGCCGATGTGGACGTCGACGGTCCGTTCGTCCACGTAGATGTCGTGCCCCCAGACGCCGTCGAGAAGCTGCGAGCGCGAAAAGACACGGCTCGGCGAGGACATGAGGAATTCGAGCAGCTTGAACTCGGTCGGTCCGAGACGGATCTCGCGGCCCTTGCGGTGGACGCGGTGGGTATCGCGGTCGAGTTCGAGTTCTCCGCAGCGGAGCACGCTTGCCAGCACTTCCGGCTTGGCGCGCCGCAGCATGGCTTTCACGCGGGCCATCAGCTCCGGCGTCGAGAATGGTTTTACAACATAATCATCTGCGCCGGTGGAGAGGCCGCGCACGCGTTCGTTCTCCTCGCCGCGTGCCGTCAGCATGATGATCGGCAGGCGCTCGGTTTCGGAACGCTGGCGCAGGCGCCGGCAGAGCTCGATGCCGGAGACGCCCGGCAGCATCCAGTCGAGGATGAGGAGGTCCGGCACGCGCTCCTTCAGCCGCGTTTCTGCTTCGTCGCCGCGCAGGATCGCCTCGACCTCGAAACCCTCGGCCTCGAGATTGTAGCGCAGCAGTTCGGAAATGGCTTCTTCGTCTTCGACGACGGCAACCCTGGGGGTCATGTCATGCGTCTCCCGTCAGCGTCCGTCTCAGGCCTTGGTGACCACGACCGTATTGGCCGTGTCATCCTTCGGGCGCTCGCCTTCGGGCTGCGAGCCGGTCGCCATGTAATAGATCGTCTCGGCGATGTTGGTCGCATGATCGCCGATGCGCTCGATGTTCTTGGCGCAGAAGAGCAGATGCGTGCAGGGCGTGATGTTGCGCGGATCTTCCATCATGTAGGTGAGGAGCTCGCGGAAGATCGACGTGTACATCGCGTCGATTTCCTCGTCGCGGTCGCGGATCGACTGTGCCTTGTCGGCGGAGCGGTTCGCGTAGACGTCGAGAACTTCCTTGAGCTGCATCAGGGCGAGTTCGGAGAGATGTTCGATGCCGCGGGCGAGCTTGCGCGGGACGCCGCTTTCCTGCACCGCGATCACGCGCTTGGCCGTGTTCTTGCCGAGATCGCCGACGCGCTCGAGATCGGAGGCGATGCGGATCGAGCCGATGATTTCGCGAAGGTCGGCCGCAACCGGCTGGCGGCGGGCGATGATGATGATCGCCTTGTCGCCCACTTCCCGCTCGGCGGCATCAAGCACCACGTCGTCGGACACGACCTTCTGGGCCAGCGCCGTATCGGAATTCACGAGGGCCTGCACGGCCTCGCTCACCATCTGCTCGGCAAGGCCACCCATCTCGGAAATGCGGCGGGCAAGGTATTTCAGTTCTTCGTCGAAGGCGGTGTAGATATGGGTCGAAGCCATGGGTTCTTGATCCTGGAAACGGAGGCGCGGGAGAGCGGGCGGCAGGAATGGGCTCAGCCGAAGCGGCCCATGATGTAATCCTGCGTGCGGCTCTCATCCGGATTGGTGAAGATCTTGTCGGTGTCGTTCTCCTCGACCAGCTGGCCGAGGTGGAACATGGCCGTGCGCTGCGAGACGCGGGCGGCCTGCTGCATGGAGTGGGTGACGATCACGATGGTGTAGTTCGAACGCAGCTCGTGGATCAGCTCCTCGACCTTGGCGGTCGCGATCGGGTCGAGCGCCGAGCAGGGCTCGTCCATCAGGATTACTTCCGGCGAAACGGCAACCGCGCGGGCAATGCAGAGACGCTGCTGCTGACCGCCGGAAAGACCGGTGCCGGCTTCGTGCAGGCGATCCTTCACCTCGTTCCAGAGGCCGGCCTTGATCAGGCTCGTCTCGACGATCTGGTCGAAATCCACCTTGGAGCGGGCAAGGCCGTGAATGCGCGGGCCATAGGCCACGTTCTCGTAGATCGACTTCGGGAACGGGTTCGGCTTCTGGAACACCATGCCGACGCGGGCGCGCAGTTCCACCACGTCGATGCTCGGATCGTAGATGTCCTGGCCTTCGAGCGTGATCTCGCCGCCGACGCGGCAATTGTCGATCGTGTCGTTCATGCGGTTGAGGCAGCGCAGGAAGGTCGACTTGCCGCAACCCGACGGGCCGATCAGCGCCGTCACCGTGTTCTGGCGGATGGCAAGGTTGACGTCGAAGAGGGCCTGCTTGGCGCCATAGTGAACGGTGACGTTCCTGCCCAGCATCTTGAAGGAGTTTTGCATCGTCTGGACCTGTTTCGGTTCAAGCTTCGTTTCTGCGATCATGTTCATTTTTCGCACTCCTTACCAGCGCCGTTCAAACCGGCGGCGCAAGAGCACCGCACCCAGGTTCATGAGAATGAGGAAGACCAGGAGCACCATGATGGCGCCCGACGTGCGCTCCACGAAGGCGCGTTCCGCTTCGTTCGCCCACATGTAGATCTGCACCGGCAGTGCCGTAGACGGATCCATCGGAGTAACCGGATAGTTGGCGACGAAGGCGACCATGCCGATGAGGAGCAGCGGCGCGGTTTCGCCGAGCGCATGCGCCAGGCCGATGATCGCGCCGGTGAGGACGCCGGGCATCGCGAGCGGCAGCACGTGATGGAAAATCATCTGCATCTTCGACGCACCGAGGCCGAGTGCCGCGGATCGGATCGACGGCGGTACGGCCTTCAGAGAGGCGCGGGTCGCGATGATGATGGTCGGCAGCGTCATCAGCGTCAGCACGAGACCGCCCACGACCGCCGCCGATCGCGGCATGCCGAGGAAGTTGACGAAGACGGAGAGGCCGAGAAGACCATAGACGATCGACGGCACGGCGGCGAGGTTGTTGATGTTCACCTCGATCAGGTCCGTGAACTTGTTCTTCGGGGCGAATTCCTCGAGATAGATGGACGCGGCGACCCCGATCGGCAGGGAAAGCGCCAGCACGATCAGCATCATGACAGCAGAGCCGATCGCGGCGACGCCGAGACCTGCGGCTTCCGGGCGCGAAGACGCGCCGTTGACGAAGAGGCCGGTGTTGAAGGCGAACTTCAGCTTTCCCGCATCCTTCAGCTGCTGCATCCAGGTGAGCTGCTGGTCCTTGACCTTGCGCCGGGCTTCCGGAACGGAGAGATCGATCTGGCCCTTGTTGGCGCTGTCGATATTGCCTTCGGCAAGCAGGGAGACGTCGATGGTCTTGCCGACGAGTGAGGGATCGGCGAGCACCATGTCGCGGAGCTCGACGCGGGCGCTCGGCGAGATCAGCTGGTCGGCCGCCTTGCCGGACTTCAGGTCCTTGGCATCGAAGCCGAGCTGGGCAGCCAGCGCCTCGCGGATGACCTTGTCATACTTGCCCTTGGCGAGGATCTGCGGATCTTCAGCGCGCTTGTTCGTCGGATCGACCAGCGCTTCGCTGAAGGTGACCGGCAGCGAGATCTCGGTCTGCACGAAGGCGGTGTAGCCCTTCCTGACGACGGAGGTCAGCAGCAGCGCCAGGAAGACGAGACCGATGGTGATGGCGGCGAGGCCGTAGAGGCGGAAGCGGCGTTCGGCGGCATAGCGGCGCTTCAGGCCGATGTCGCGGCGCACGGCCGGCACGGAGGCGGTAAGGATCGCGTCGCTCATTCGTACTGCTCCCGATACTTCCGCACGATGTAGAGTGCATAGATGTTCAGCATGAGGGTGATGGCAAAGAGGGTGATGCCGAGCGCGAAGGCAACAAGCGTCTGCGGCGAGGTAAATTCGAGGTCGCCCGTCAGCTGGTTGACGATCTTGACGGTGACCGTGGTCATGGGCTCGAACGGATTGAGTTGAAGGCGGGCGGCGACACCGGCGGCCAGAACCACGATCATGGTTTCACCGACCGCGCGGGACGCGGTGAGCAGCAGCGCGCCGACGATGCCGGGAAGTGCCGCCGGCAGCACCACCTTCTTGATCGTCTCGGAGCGTGTCGCCCCGAGCCCGAGCGAACCGTCGCGCAGCGAGCGCGGCACCTGGGTGATGATGTCGTCCGACAGCGAGGAGACGAAGGGGATCAGCATGATGCCCATGACGATGCCGGCGGTGATGACGCTCTGCGCCTGGATGAAGTTGCTGGCATCGCCGGTCACCAGATGGTTCAGCGACGAGGAGAGGTCGCGCAGGAAGGGACCGACCGCGGTGAGCGCGAAGAAGCCATAGACGATGGTCGGAATGCCGGCCAGCACTTCGAGCGCAGGCTTCGCCAGGGCGCGGAACTTCGGCGAGGCATATTCCGACATGTATATCGCCGAGAACAGGCCGACCGGAACCGCGAACAGCATGGCGACGAAAGCGATGTAGAGGGTGCCGGCGAGCAGCGGGATGAGACCGAACTGGCCGCCTGCGCCACCGGAACCGGCCGCGGCAAAGCGCGGATCCCAGACCGTACCGAAGAAGAACTGGTGCGGCGGCACAACCGCGAAGAAGCGCACGGCCTCCGACAGCATGGAGAAGACGATGCCGATGGTCGTCAGGATCGCGATCGAGGAGCAGAGCACGAGGCCGACGAGAATGACGCGCTCGACCAGGTTGCGGGCCCGGAAGCGGGCGGAGACGCGGCGATAGCCGAGGAAGCCGCCGACGAGCGAAACCGCGACCGCGATCGCGGCCAGCGTGCTGCGGCTGCTCTCGGTCATCGCGTTCATGGACTGGGCGGCGCTGATGATCTCGGGGCGGAGATCGCCGGCGACCGGCACGTTGCCGGCAGCGAGAACCTCGTTCCAGGTCTTGGTGCCGGACCGGGCGGCGGCCACTTCACTGGCCGGAATGGTTTCGAGACCGCGGGAGATGCCGACGACCGAGTTGAAGCTCAGGGCTTCGATGGCCGGATCGGACTTGAGGTCGGAGGGCAGCGCGGCATGGACCTTGCCGTTGATGTAGATGGGGGCGGCGATCGACCAGACGAGCACGAGGGCGAGCGCCGGGATCAGGGCCGAGAGCGCGACATAGGCGCCGTGATAGCCGGGACGGGAATGGGTCCGGCCGTTTGAGCCGGCGGCGCGGATCCGGCCGGCGAAATAGGCGAAGATACCAATCAACGCCACGATCAGGATCAACATGGAACTCGTCATCTTCGAGCGCTTTCCGGCCTCTTAGCCTGCAGAAAGGGAGATCCGGCGCGGGGGCCGCGCCGGATCCTTATGCCTGATCAGAGGGTCTTGCCGGCGGAGGCGTCGGAGCGGATCTGCTCGCGCTCTGCATCCGGAGCCGGAACGAGGCCGTATTCGGCGAGCGGACCTTCCGGACCGATCATGTCGTCGGAGGTGAAGAACTCGACATATTCCTTCAGGCCCGGGATCACGCCGAGATGGGCGTTCTTGACGTAGAAGAACAGCGGGCGGGAAACCGGATATTCACCGGAAGCAATGGTTTCGACCGACGGCGTGACGCCGTTGACGGTGGAGACCTTCAGCTTGTCGGTGTTGTTTTCGTAGAAGGAGAGGCCGAACACACCCACGGCAGTCTTGTTGGCAGCGATGCGGGCGAGCGTTTCGGTATAGTCACCGTCGATGTCGACAGCCATGCGGTCCTTGCGGAGCTTGTGGCAGGCGGCAGCGGCTTCCTTGGCATCCGAGATCAGGCCCTTAATGACGTCGGCGGCGCCGGCAGCCTTGCAGCCCGCATCCATGACCTTCTGTTCGAAGACTTCACGGGTACCGTGCTTTTCGCCCGGGACGAAAGCCATGATGTCCTCATCCGGCAGGTCCTTGTTGACGTCGGACCACTTCTTGGCAGTGTTGTCGACGAGCTTGCCATCGACCACGACCTGGGCGGCGAGCGCAAGGTAGAGATCCTTGTCGGTCAGGACGAAGTCCTTGTTGGACGCGTCGGTTGCGAAGACGATGCCATCATAGCCGATCTTGATTTCGGAGATCGCGGTAACGCCAGCGTCCTTGCAGGCCTTCAGTTCGTCGTCCTTGATCTTGCGCGAGGCATTGGCGATGTCGATGGTGTCGGGGCCGACGCCCTTGCAGAATTCCTTGAGGCCGGCGCCCGTGCCGCCGGATTCGACGACCGGGGTCTTGAACTGCGAATTGGCTTCACCGAAGGCTTCCGCAACGATCTTGGCATAGGGCAGAACCGTGGACGAGCCGGCGATCTGGATCTGGTCGCGGGCATGGGCTGCACCTGCGAAGGCTACCGAAGCGACCAGCGCTGCAGCCGAGAAGCGAATGAAATTCATGTGGAATTCTCCCGTTCGTGGATTCCGTTGTGGCGGGTTTTCACCGCGCCTTTTTTGCTCTGCAATGAGAAGGCACGGCTGATTTAGCCCCTGTGGCCTCACCTTTTATGTCAGTTGGGTGAAACTATTGTGACAGGCCAAACTATTGAATTTGAACGGATATTTTCGGGAGAATCTGGATGTGAAATGGTTTTATGTCAAAACCTTACCGTAAACCGGCTTCCCTGCCCCGGTTCCGACTGGATGACGAGGCGGGCGCGATGGCGCGTGAGGATGTGCTTGACGATCGCAAGCCCCAGGCCCGTGCCCTTTTTCGACCGGCTGGCCTCCACATTGACACGGTAGAACCGTTCGGTAAGGCGAGGCACATGCTCGGCCTCGATGCCCGGGCCATGATCGGTAACTGTGACCTCCACCGCTCCCGCTTCCGGCGCCTTGAGCTCCACCTCCACCGACTTGCCTTCCTGGCCGTACTTGCAGGCATTTTCCATCAGGTTTTCGAAGACCTGAACGAGTTCGTCCCGGTCGCCCCTGATCATGACGGGTTCATCGGGCAGCGCGGTGGAGATCGTGACGCCCAGACTGGTGGCGAGCGGCATCAGCGAGTCGCGGACATGCGCAATCAACGGCACCAGATCGACCGAGCTTTCCGGCGCACGGTGCGACTTCAGCTCGAGCCGGGAGAGCGAGAGGAGATCATCCACAAGCCGGCTCATGCGGTTCACCTGGTCGAGCATGATGCCGAGGAAGCGCTCCTGCGCCTTGGGATCCGAGCGTGCCGGGCCCTGCAGCGTCTCGATGAAGCCGCGCAGCGAGGCAAGCGGCGTCCGAAGCTCGTGGCTGGCATTCGCGACGAAGTCCGTGCGCATCTGGTCGATGCGGCGCAGGCCCGATACGTCGTTGAACGTGATGAGGAATTGCCCCGGTGAAAGCGGTGCGAGGCGAACGCGGAAGGCACGCGCGGTCGGGATGCGCTCCACATAGTCCCTCTCGCCCGGCTGCCCCGTCTTCAAGCCCTCGCGGACCATGTCGAGGAGGCCCGGAGCCCGCAGCCGCGCCGAAATATGCGCCCGGTCCGGGAGAATGCCGAAGAGCTGGACGGCATTGGCGTTCTGCAGGAGGATTTCCTCTTCGGCATTGATGACGAGCACGGGAAAATCCAGCGCTTCGACCAGGAGCCGCGTTTCCGGCCTGACACCGTCCACGGCAGGCGGTTCCGCAGGGGGGACCGGATCGGCGACCGTGGGAAGAGGAACGGTGGCGGGCCGCGCGATGGCCAGGCCGGCAAGAACCAGCCAGCTGCCGAGAACCGCCAGCGGCTCCAGCCCTCCGACCGTTGCCAATGCGGCAGCGACCGTCAGCGCGATCAGCAGCCAGACATTGCGGCGCACCCGCGCGATCAGTCCCATCCCCTCCAGATCCATTCCGAACCCTGCCCTCCCCGCAAACCGAGCGTCATCCGTTATCGGTCATTCATGACAGAGGTTTTGCAGTTTCGCCATGCAGGCGCTACTTATTGTGACAGAGCGTTAAAGCCTGTGGAGAAGATGATGACGGAAACGGAAGAGAGCCGGGCGACGGTGATCCGCTGGGGCAAGGAAAGCCGGATCTTCGATGTGGACGATCCGGTGCTGCCGGACTGGATCGAGGAGCGGGCCCTGAAATCCGGCGGGTTTCCCTATGACAAGAAGCTGAAGCGCAAGCATTACGAAAAGGAACTGGAGGCGCTGCAGGAGGAACTGGTCAAGGTGCAGTTCTGGCTGCAGAAGACCGGATGCCGGGTTATGGCACTGTTCGAGGGCCGCGATGCCGCCGGCAAGGGTGGCGCGATCGGCGCGACCCGCCAGTACATGAACCCCCGCTCCGCCCGAACCGTCGCGCTGACGAAGCCCACCGAGACTGAGCAGGGGCAATGGTATTTCCAGCGCTACATCACCCATTTCCCGGCGGCCGGCGAGTTCGTGCTCTTCGATCGCTCTTGGTACAACCGCGCCGGCGTCGAGCCCGTCATGGGCTTCTGCACCGAAGAGCAGTACGAGACGTTCCTGGAGCACGTGCCGCGCTTCGAGAAGATGGTGGTGGACGAGAACATCCACTTCTTCAAGTTCTACCTCGATATCGGCCGGGAGATGCAGCTGAAGCGCTTCCACGACCGGCGCCACGATCCGCTGCATGTCTGGAAGCTTTCGCCGATGGATATCGCGGCGCTGAACAAGTGGGACGACTACACCGAAAAGCGCGACCGCATGCTCAAGGAAACCCATACGGAAAAGGCGCCCTGGACGGTGGTTTTGGCCAACGACAAGCGCCGCGCCCGCACCAACATCATCCGCCACATGCTGCTGTCGCTGGATTACGAAGGCAAGGACGAGAAGGCGATCGGCGAGATCGACCACAAGATCGTGATGAAGGATGGCCGCTCGGCGGTGAAGTAGGCGGTTGACGGGGCTGCATCGAACGCACCCCACCCGTATTCGTCAGGGAACGGGCAGGAGGCGTACGGCAAGCAGGTCGATGCCGCGGCCCTTGCCGTCCATGTCACTGTTCAGCACAAGCGCCGGCTGGCCACCCGCGGCAGCGGCACCGGGCGTGACCTGCAGGAGCGCATCCGAGCGCTGCGAGGTGACCGTGAAGCGATGGCGTTCGCAGGTGCCCTGTCCGCCGAAGTCGCAATCGACCGTAACCTGCACCGGCTCGTCCGAGGCGGACTTGAGGCTGAGCGCGATCGTTGCCTGCTGACCCTTGGCGAGTGCCAGGCTTTCCTGCGGCAGCAGCACGCGCACATTGGCTTCCGGCTTTTCCGAGGAGGAAGCGATCTGGATTGCCGGCCCCTCGCCGGTATTGACCAGCTTGACCGTCGAGAGGCTACCGGCCACGACGCGATCCACGTCGCCGGGCTTGAAGATTTCCACCCAGTCCTTGGAGAAATTGTTGGCCGAATCGAGCGAGGGCGTTGCATCGCCATCGGCGGAGACATCCTCCTCGCTGACGGCAGCGGGCGGATTGGCGACGGAGGTGTCGCGCTCCGCATCCGTGAGCAGCAGGCCGGAGGTGTAGACCCACCAGGCGCCCATGCCGAGGAAGGCGAGCATGATGACGGTGACGAAGAGACGGGCATAACCGCCGCGGCGCCGCTTCTTGCGGGCGGCTCCGGAGGGAGTACCTGTTTCCTGTCGCGCCGTCTTCGCCGCGCGCCGGCCGGTAGGACGCGCCGCCAGCGGTTCTGCCGCCATGTCGGGGGCCGAGTCAGTCGCAGGCCTGTCGGTCAGCCGTTCTGCCCGAAGCGAGCCGAAATCGTCGTCGCCACCGCGGGCGCGCTCCGCATCCCGCTCGTTGCCGTCGATCTCGTCCAGATCGGACACGAGGCCGTCATAGGCAATGTCGATCACGGGATCGACGGTCGCGACACCGAGACGCTCCCGTTCCTCGTGCTCGATGGTCTTGATGGTGGTTTCCAGGCGATGCCGCTGGCCGGCGACGGTTGCGGGGTCCGTCACGTCCTGCTTTCGCAGTCCTGCTTCCAGGGCCTGCCGGGCCGACTGGTAGATGCGTGCCCTCACCTCGGGATTGCCGCGGTCCGCCTTCTCGAGTGCATTTCTGATAGCCGTTTCAAGTCCGCTCAAGCACGCCGTCCTTCAGATGATTGCCGGGATACCCGGATACCGCTCAGCGGGATGACCGCAGCCCGCGCAGGAATCGGTACAGACATGAGGCCTGATCCGCAAGACGTCCCGCCAGTGATCAATCCGCACGGGGCGCGGTTTCAGGCTGGAACGGCTGGCTTTTCGACCTCTTCCGCGCTTAAGTAGGAACGCGAACGCCGCAGAGGGAGGGCGAGCGGCAGTTTATTTTCGGCTTGCCATCCCCTGCCGTCATGCTAGCAATATTGACGTTATCGTAAACGTAAGACATGGATCGCCCGTCATGGCCCTGCCGCCCATCCTGAAAGACACATTGCGACTCCCGGCCATTGCCTCGCCACTCTTCATCATCTCGCACCCGAAGCTGACGCTCGCGCAGTGCAAGGCCGGCATCGTCGGCTCCTTCCCGGCTCTCAATGCGCGGCCGGAAAGCCAGCTGGACGAATGGCTGGCGGAGATCACCGAGGAGCTCGCCGCATACAACGCGGCCAATCCGGACAGTCCCGCCGCACCCTATGCGGTCAACCAGATCGTCCACACCTCCAACAAGCGGCTGGAGCACGACCTGATGCTCTGCGTGAAGTACAAGGTGCCCGTCGTCATCTCCTCGCTGGGCGCGGTGCCGGAAGTGAATGCGGCGGTGCACTCCTATGGCGGCATCGTGCTGCATGACGTGATCAACAACCGCCACGCCAATTCGGCGATCCGAAAGGGCGCAGACGGGCTGATCGCGGTGGCAACCGGGGCCGGCGGCCATGCCGGCACGCTCTCGCCTTTCGCGCTGGTGCAGGAAATCCGCGAATGGTTCGACGGGCCGCTGGCGCTTGCCGGCGCGATTTCCACCGGCGGCGGCATCCTGGCGGCGCAAGCGATGGGTGCCGATCTCGCCTATATGGGCTCGCTCTTCATCGCGACGGAGGAAGCCCGTGCGGCCGACGCCTACAAGCAATGCATCGTCAACAGCACCGCCGCAGATATCGTTTACAGCAACTATTTCAC
>CAMFHT010000111.1 GCA_945952245.1 uncultured Rhizobium sp.
GCATGGGATGAACACGAGCAGGCAGCCGGCCATGATGCCAGGCGTGGCGATCGGAAGGACGACGCGGGTCAGCGCCCGGCGGCGGTTTGCGCCGAGATCATGCGCGGCCTCGAGCAGCCGCCAGTCAAACTTCTCGAACACGGTATAGAGGGGCAGGATCATGAAGGGCAGGAAGGAGTAGGTGAGCCCGATCGCGACGGCGATGTCGTTGTAGAGCAGTTGCACCGGGCCGAAGGGCAGGACAGCATTGACCGTCTGCGCCACCCAGCCATCTTCCCGGAGAATGATCAGCCAGGCATAATTGCGGACCAGAAGATTGGTCCAGAACGGGATGGTGATGACGAGCAGCATGATCTCGCGACCATTACGGGAAAGCCCCGCCATCCACAGCGCGACCGGCAGGCCGAAGAGCAGGCTGAGCAGGGTCGTCACCGCCGCCTGCGCCACAGAACGCAGGAAGATCACCAGATAGGTGCTGTTGAGGATCATCGTACCGTCGAAGTCCTCCTCCCAGACGAGGCGGACGTAGTTGGCGAGAGAGGCGGCCGAACTCCAGTCGACCCCGCTGGTGCCACCCTTGTCGAGCAGTGAGATCCAGGCCATCAGGCCGAGCGGAACGCCGATCAGGAGGAGGATGACCGCAACGGCTGGCAGCAGCAGGATTGCGGTGCGGAGAGGAGAGGTCCCATTCATCTTTCGAGAACCCTGAGAGCTTCGGTGGGAAGAGCAAGACCCACCGTCCGTCCGTTGCCGGCGAGCGACGACATCTTGTCTTCCGGCTCGCGCAGGAGGAATGTCGAGCCATCCGGCAGGCTCAGCTTGTGCAGCATGGCCGTGCCCAGATAGGCGGAGTGAACGAGCGTGACATCGAGCGCGCCGTCGCCCGCCGGCACGAGCCGCGCCCGCTCGGGGCGGATCGCGACGGTGACCTCGCCTGTCTTGCCATGGATGACGGGAAGCACGGCACCGGATTTCAGCCGGATCCCGCCGCCTGGCAGCGCCTCGCCGTCCATGAGATTGATGTCGCCGATGAAGTCCGCCACGAAGCGATGCGTCGGCGTCTCGTAGATCTCCCGCGGCGGGCCCATCTGGAGAATCTGACCGGACTGCATGACGGCGACCCGGTCCGACAGCGTCAGAGCCTCTTCCTGGTCGTGGGTGACGAAGAGAAAGGTAATGCCCGCCTCTTCCTGCAGCAGCTTGAGTTCGATCTGCATTTCCTTGCGCAGCTTGAGGTCGAGGGCCGAAAGTGGCTCGTCGAGAAGGAGTACGCGCGGGCGAGGCGCAAGGGCACGGGCGAGTGCCACCCGCTGCTGCTGACCGCCGGAGAGTTCCGCGGGGCGGCGGCTGGAATAGGCACCCATCCGCACCATCTCGAGCGCCTCGCCGACCCGCTTGCGGATCGCATCCCGCGGCAGGCGCTGTTCTTCCAGCGCAAAGGCGACGTTCTGTTCGACGGTGAGATGCGGAAAGAGCGCATAGCTCTGGAACACGGTGTTGACGGGCCGTTGGTAGGGCGGGGCCGCCGTGACGTCCCGGCCCTCGATCGCGATGGCGCCGCTATCTGCGATCTCGAACCCGGCAATCAGCCGCAGGAGCGTTGTCTTGCCGCAGCCCGACGGGCCAAGCAGCGTGAAGAACTCCCGCCGCCCGATGTCGACGGAGACATCGTCCAGAACCCGGATGGCATAAATGCCCTTGCCGAAGCTTTTTCCGACATTGCGGATCGAAATCGCAGGCGAAGTGGAAGCGTCAACCATGTCGTCCCCTTGATCGTTTTCATCAAGGTTCCATGCAGCATACGATCTTGTCAATACGTGTATCCAATTTTGTATACAATATTGGATACGACAATTGGCCATTCCTTCGCTTTTCGCATGAGCCACTTGGGACATGGGCGATCGCTGTCAGGCCGCGGATGACGACCCGGACACGCGGTACGGCATTGCAGGAATTGGTATATCTGGCTCGCCTTAAAGGCCTTCGGCCTTCGCATAGGCTGCCAGCAGATCAGGAAAATCCTTCCCCGAATCCGTCTTCAGCAGCGCCCGTGTGGTTATGGCGCTGATGTGTTCGCTCATCAGCGAACAGGCCGTCTTCTTGTCACCCTTCACGAGCGCATGGATGATTTCGCGGTGCTCCGAGACGGCGCAATCGGATGAGTGCGGCCGGCCATAGAGGGATAGGATGAGTGAGGAGCGGGAGACGAGTTCCGTCACATAGCGCGCCAGCATGTCGTTGTCGGTGAGATGGGCCAGAAGCACGTGGAACTCGCCCGCCAACTGGATGGAATGGCTGGAATTGGCGGCACGGGCAGCATCCTCTGCATCCACATGCGCTTCGAGCTGCTTCACCTGTTGCGGGGTCAGCCTGCCTGCCAGCGTATCGACGACCAGCGCTTCAAGCGCCTGGCGGACCGCAAAGATATCGCGGCCATCCTGAAGGCTGGGCTGCGCGACACAGGCCCCCTTGTGCGCCCGAAGCTCGACGAGCCCCTCCCCGTTCAGCCGCGCCAATGCCTGGCGGACGATCGTCCGGCTGACACCCAGCCGCTCGCCGATCGAATCCTCGGGCAACTTCGTGCCCGCAGCCAGCGCCTGATCGAGAATCGCCCGCTTGAGCGCACGGTATACGGCATCCGACTTCGAGGTCGTCGATTTCTTGGTGCTGTCGGTCGATGACATGCTGGACTGTATCCCGAGTGCCCGTTCAAGAGCTTGGCTGAAATGATGGACCGCACCCATGAAGACGCGGGCGAAAGACGAAATTTCGGGATCATTGTATACAATCCCGGAGCAAATGCCCAGAGCTACCGCCTTCCCTCTTTAACACGCCCCGCCAATCAGGATTGCCTCTAAAAGCCGGGCGCAAGAAATGGCACCGTCAAGATCCACCGCGAGAATATCGACCACAAGCTCGGGGTCTCCTCGCAGGCGGACCTTTTCGGCACCTTCATCAGGCAATTGTCGATGCAGAGCAGAGGGGCCACGTGCCGGCTGAGCGCTGAGCGCTTACCGCAGCGGCCAGGGGGCGCCCCGGATCAGCTTATCCGAAGCCCGGTCGTGGCATGGAAGAGATGGGACTTGCCAGGTTTCGCCATGAGCCGGATGGTTTCTCCGCGTACGATGCCTGGCCGGTCGGTAAAGAGCGCGGTGACCTGAAGACCGTCCATATCGCCCATGACGAAGGTGGCATGGCCCGTGCTTTCCACGGCAGTCACCTGCATGGTCAGCGCGCCGGGCGTGGATTCGGGGACGATATCGAGATGCTCGGGCCGGATACCCCAGAGAACCGCGCCGGATACGCCGGACGGGGCATTCACCTCCAGGGCTTTGCCGATCCGGATCCTGCCGCTCTCCGCCTCACCGGGCAAGAGGTTCATGGCGGGCGAGCCGATGAAGCCGGCGACGAAGGCATTGGCGGGGCGGTCGTAGAGATCGAGCGGCGCGCCTGCCTGTTCCAGCCTGCCGGACCGGAGCACGACGATGCGGTCCGCCATGGTCATGGCTTCCACCTGGTCGTGGGTCACGAAGATGGATGTGGTGCCGAGCCGGTCGTGCAGCGCGCGGATTTCGGCACGCATCTGGACGCGCAGCGCCGCATCGAGGTTGGAGAGCGGCTCGTCGAACAGGAAGACCGCCGGCTGGCGCACGATCGCGCGGCCCATGGCGACGCGCTGCCGCTGGCCGCCGGAGAGCTGTTTCGGCAGGCGGTCGAGGTAATCAGAGAGCCCGAGGATCGCGGCGGCCTCGGCCACGCGGGCATCGGTCTCCGGTTTCGGGGCATTCCGCAGCTTCATCGAAAACGCCATGTTGTCGCGAACCGTCATGTGCGGGTAGAGCGCATAGTTCTGGAACACCATGGCAAGGTCCCGGTCCTTCGGCTCGACGTCGTTGACCACCCGACCGCCAATCGAGATCGTGCCGCCGCTGATTTCTTCCAGGCCTGCGACCATGCGGAGAAGCGTCGACTTTCCGCAGCCGGATGGGCCGACCAGCGCCACGAACTCACCATCCGCCACGTCGAAGCTCACGCCGTGCATGACCTTGGCCTTGCCATAGGCCTTTTCCACGGTGTTCAGGGATACTTGTGCCATGACGTCCTCTTCGGGGGATCAGCAGCGGGCTCCGGCTGGGAGCCAGTCAAAGGGGTAAGTGTGCAGGACCGGGCCCGCCATCGGGCCCGGCGCTTACGAGATGATCGGTTCAGCTAAGAACGACGACCTTGCTCAGGTGGCGGGGCGCGGCGGTGTCGACGTTCTTCTGGTTCGCCACGCGCTCGCCGATGATCTGCAGCGCGGGGAGCACTTCGAGCGCACGCGCCGCACCCGTCCGCTTCAGCGGGATTTCGAGATCACCCGGCCCACCGAGGCCGATGACCTTCGCGCCCTTGTCCTGCACGTCCCTTGCGACAAGCGCCTCTTCCTCCCGCGTCTCTTCCGAATAGAGGATGACGACCACGGACTTGTCGTCGATCAGGCTGATCGGTCCATGACGGTATTCGAGCGGGTGGAAGGCCTGGCTGTAGGTGATCGACATTTCCTGCAGCTTCAGGCAGCCCTCCGTCGCCATGCCGTAGAGCGGCCCGGCGCCGAGATAGACGTAATGGGTGCGATCGCGAATGATCGGAACGCAGGCTTCTGCGACGGCAAGTGCCGACTTCGCCTCATCGGAGGAGCCGAGCGTCACGCCCGCCATACGCAGGCCGGCGATCAGCATGAGCGAGGCCGAGACCGTCATGACGATCCCCTCCTCCCTGTGCGTCGGCAGGTAGACGGCCACGTCTGCGGCCTTCAGGATCGTCGTGTCCGGTTCGCAGGAAATCGCGATGGTGGGAAGGCCGGCAGCGCGGGATGCCTCGATCGCCTGGACCGTCTCCGTCGTGGTGCCGGAGCGAGAGAGGCCGATGACGCAGATATCGCTGCGGTCGGCGAGGTAATCACCCATCCGGCGAGCCCATTCCGCGCCCGGCACGGCAATCGCGTTGCGGCCATTGCGGTTGAATGCGGCGGCAATCGTCTGCGCGAGGTAGAAGGACGTGCCGCATCCGGTGATGACGACCGTCTTGCCGGGCACCTCCGGCAGCGATTGCGCCAGCGCCTCGTCCCAGAACGGGAACTGCTCGCGGATGACTTTTTCGGTGAGGTTCATGGGAGAAATCCTTTACTTGCTCGCGCCGGCCATGAGGCCCTGCACGAGGAACCGGTTGAGGAAGATCACCAGCAGCACGGGAGGAACGATGGCGATGACGCCGGCCGCGTTCATGAGGCCGTAATCGACATAATTGCGGGTGACGAATTCCGGGATGAGGACGGTCAGCGGCTTGGTGCTGAGCGTCGGCGAAAAGACCAGCGGAACCATGAACTGGCCCCAGGCCGAGAGGAAGGTGAGAATGGCGGTTGCAACGAGCCCGGGTCCTGCCAACGGCAGCACGATCCGCACCAGCGTGTAGAGCTTGGAGGCACCGTCCAGCCAGGCCGCCTCTTCGAGCGAGAGCGGCATGGACTGATAGACGCTGCGCATCAGCCAGAGCGCCAGCGGCAGGAAGGCCGAGACATAGATGAGTGTCACGCCGAGATAGGTATCGACCAGACCCGCACCGATCATGATGCGGTAGAGCGGGATCATGACGGTATAGGCGGGGACACCCAGCGTCGCGACGATGACGACGAAGAAGAAGTCGCGCCCCGGGAAGCGAAGCCGCACGAAGGCCCAGGCGCCGAAGGCCGCGATGACGACGGTCGCGAGTGTTGCAGCCAGCGACGTCACGAGACTGTTGACGAAGGCCCGCGAGAACTGCGGCCAGACCGACTGCACCTCGTTGCCCTGGCTGGTGGAGGTGGCGCCGAAGAGCTTGGCATAATGCTCAAGCGTCGCCGCCTCCGGCCAGAGCCTGAGATGATCGCTGACTAGCGCGTTCGGGGGCGTCAGCGAAGTGGCGAGCGCCCAGTAGACCGGGCCGAGCGACCAGAGAAGCAGCACGGCAGCGGCGAGATAGAAACCGAGGCGGCGCATCAGTCGAACCTCGTTTCTTTGTAGACGCGGAGCACGTAGACCGCTGACACCATGAGCGAGGCGATCATGGCGAGGATCGACAGCGCCATGCCGAGCGAGAATTTCATGTTCTGGAAGGCGGACATGTAGACCTGCACCATGAGGCTCCGCGTGCCGATCGAACTGCCGTTCAGGATCCAGGCCTCGTCGAAGAGATTGAAGGCGAAGACCGTGGACTGGCTGAGCGCGATCGCAAGCCCGCTGGAGATCAGCGGCAGGGTGATGGTGGTGAACTGCTTCCAGGGCGAAGCACCGTCCAGCCGGGCGGCTTCGTAGAGATTGGCCGGGATGGATTGCAGCGAGGCAAGCAGGATGATCGCCGTCAGCGGCAACATGCGCCAGGCATGCACGACGGCCACGAGGAAGAGGCCGGTCAGCCGGTCGTTGAACCAGACATGATTCTCCGCGATCAGACCGGCAGCCTTCAGGATGCCGTTGAGGAGACCGTAGCTCGGATTGTAGATCCAGAGCCAGATGATGGCGTTGACCACCGGCGGCAGGCACCAGGGCAGGATGACGGCGGCAAGCAGCCAGCGGCGGCCGGCCCGCGCCTTGTGGAGCACCAGCGCGGCACCCAGCCCGCCCAGAGTCTCGATCGTCACCGCGATGACGACGTAGATGAAGGTGTTCACCCAGCTCGTCAGCACCTTGTCGTCCACCATCAGGTTGACGTAGTTGCGCAGGCCGACGAAGGGCATGCCGGGCTTCATCGGCTCGACCCGGTAGAAACTCTCGATGACGGTGACGATCAGGGGCAGGACGACGAGCCCGCCCATGATCAGGATGATGGGAAGAGAGAGGCCGAGGCCGAGCCGCGCCTCCCTGTCCAGGAAGGCGCGCTTCTTGTGGAAGCTTTGCGCCATTACTGTTGCGCCTCCTTGGCAGCGTCGGCAATTGCCTTCAGGGCGTCATCGACGGAGACCTGGCCCTTTGCCGCGGCATTGAGGTTGGTGGCGACGGCGGCGGAAAACTCCGGATACCAGCCGGGCGTACCCTCAGCGAAGAGCGGCTCCACGAGGGCGGCCTGAGCGATCAGCGTATCGCCCTGCTGCAGCTTGCCGTCCTTGTTCAGCTTTTCGAGCACGGAAATGCGCGTCGGCAGGTTGCCGAGCTTCAGGTAGTTGTCCTCCATGGTTTCCGGATCGAGCATCCAGTTGATGAAGGCATGCGCGGTTTCCTTGTCCGTGGCCGAGACCGGAACGCCGAGCGCGCCCGGCAAGCCGATGGTGCGCGACTTGCCGTCCACATTCGGGATGAGCGCCGCCGCCGCATCGGCCGCGACCTGCGACTTCGAGGCATCGGAATAGACGGCGAGGTTGCCCGCCCAGCCGGCGACGTCGAAGGTGACCTTGCCGGACTTGAAGAGCTCCTGGATTTCCACGTCCTTGAGCGAGGTGGAGGCCGGATCGATCAGCCCGTCCTTCAGCGCCTGCACTTCGAAGGCCATGGCCTTGTAACCGCCGCTGTCCTTGTCCGTGAAGAGCGGGTTCATGTCCTTGTCGAAGAGATCGCCGCCGAAGGCCTTGGTCAGCAGGTACCAGGCCGTCGCCGCGCCCTCGGTCGCCGACAGCGGCAGGCCGATGGGATACTGCACGCCGGCCTTCTCCTTCACGGCCTTGGCATCGGCCAGAAGCTCGTCCGGCGTCTTCGGCGCCTGCGAAATGCCGGCCTTTGCCAGATGCGCCTTGTTGTAGATCAGGACGCGGAAATCGTTGTTGTAGGGAACGCCGATCAACTTGCCGTCATAGGTGAATATAGAGGTGGTCGGCAGGTCCTTCTTCAGGTCGTCGGACAGGATGCCCGAGAGATCGTCATACCAGTTGGCGCTGCCGAACTGGCCAACCCAGGACCAGTCCATCTCGGTCGCCGACGCGGGCGCGGTGTTCGCCATCATCGACGTCACGATCTTGGTGCGGATCTCGTCCCAGCCGAGCGTCTGCACGTCGAGCGTGCCCTGGGTCTTGGCAGTGTACTTGTCGGTCATCTCCTTCGGGAGCGTGACCCATGGCGGCAGCAGAACCGAAAGCGGTTCGGCGGCAAAGGCAGAAAGGGGAAGAATTGCCACGCCCAGTCCCAGTGCGGCGGCGGCAGACAACAGCGTACGACGTTTCATGTTATTTTATCTCCTGTTGCGGTTGGTAGTCTTCAAGGTATGCGGCAAGCGTCTCCAGAAATTGCGGATCGAGGGGCAGGCCCGCATGGACGGCCGCGCGCCAGAGCGCGCCGCCGATCGGCGGAAGTTTCGGTTTCGAGGGATTGCCGGAGAGCCGCGCGGTCTCGGCCAGAATGGTGGCCGACCGGAAGACGCCGCCGGCATAGGACCACGGCAATCCAGGATCGCCCAGCGCATGGCGAGCCGCCGAGACATGCTCGGCAAGCCGTTCCGCCGCAGCATTGAGAAGGCCAGTCGCAAGCGGATTGCCCTGATCGCTCAGTGCCGAGACCGAACGGGCGAGCGCAGCATGCGCCGCGCGGTGGTCCTTGCGGTTGAAGGCCCAATCTATGAGACCGTCAGCGCCAACGCCGCATGCGGCGAGCATGCCCTCTACAAAGCGCTTTCCCTCGCCGGCAGGATCGGGAAGGCGGCCGTCAAGCACGCGCGTTGCCAGCGAAAGGGCCTCGCGGCCGATCCAGAAGGCGGACCCCTCGTCGCCGAAGACCTCGCCCCAGCCACCGTAGCGGGAGCTGACACCGCCGCGTTTCGCCCAGGCCATGCTGCCCGTGCCGGCAAGCAGAAGCACGCCGTCTTCGCCGGCAAAGGCGCCGTCGCAGGCGACCTCGACATCGTTGAGCACGAGGTGCGGGCAGGTGAAATGCCGAGCCACGATCGTACGCTGATATTCGGAGACATCGGGGATTTCGCCATGACAGGAAAGCCCGAGCGCTGCCGCGGCAAACTCCCGGCCCGCGCCGAGCTTCAAGACAGCTCTTGCAAGTTCACCCGTCCACTCTTCGCCTGCCATCGGATCGAGGCCGGGGCCGTGCCAGACGTCGAGCACGCGGCCATCGAGATCCGCGACCGCGGCGATGGTCTTGCTGCCTCCCGAATCCAGTCCGAAGATCAGGCTCATGCCGCAGCCGCCTGCGGCAGTTCGGCCCTGCGGAGAGTGAGCCCGAAACCGGTGATGCGCTCGGCCCATTCGCTCGAAAGACCTTCGTCCGTCACGAGCGTCTGCAGATCCGTGAGGGGAGCGACGCGGTAGGTCAGCCGCTGACCGAACTTGGTGGCGTCGGCGAGCAGGATGCGGCTTTCCGAACGGGCGATCATGACCGCGTTCAACCGCGCCTCGTTTTCGTCGACGGAGCTCATGGCCCCGTCCTCGGCAATCGCGCCGGCACCGAGGAAGAGCTGGCGGAACCAGAGCCGCTCCAGCATTTCCTCGGCCAGCGGGCCGACGACGGAAGAGTTTTCCTTGCGCAACTGGCCGCCGAGCAGCGTGACCTTCACACCCTCGACGTCGATCAGCATCTGCGCTGCCGGAAGGCAGTTGGTGAAGACGTTCAGCGGCAGCGGGTTCACCCGGATGCGCCGGGCGAGCTGCAGCACCGTCGTGCCGGAATCGAGGAAGATCGAGCTTCCCGGCTGCAGCATTTCATAGGCGAGATCACCAATGGCGCGCTTGGCGAGAAGCGCCTGAGCCTCGCGTTGCTCGAAGGCGACCTCCACCTCGAACTGGTCGGCCAGCCGGGCGCCGCCGTGGGTCCGGACCACGACGCCCATCTCCTCCAGCTCGGCAAGATCGCGCCGCAGCGTGGGAATGGATGCACCCACGGCCTGTGCAATGGCTGCGATCGGTGAGGACCCGTTGGAGAACAGGAATTGCCTGATGGCTTGGGCACGATCCGGTTTCATGGCGTGAGATGCAGTCTTTCATGGTGGAAATCGTTCAGATTGCGCAGAGATTTTCCCAAAAATGAGTCATTGTCAATCAGATTTTTGATCGTTATTGATTGATATGAAGTTCACTGCCGACGCTGCCCGTATCGAGGAGGCCATGCATGTCCACCGAATTCCTGCTTTCCCTGCCCCGCCTTCATCGCGAGGGCAAAGGCGTCGGCATCACCTCCGTCTGCTCTGCGCATCCGGACGTGATCCGGGCCGCGCTGACCCTAGGAAAGGAGACGGAGAAGGACGTGCTCATCGAGGCGACGTGCAACCAGGTGAACCAGGACGGCGGCTATACCGGCATGACGCCCCTCGACTTCCGCAGCTTCGTGGAGGGCATTGCCGCGGAGACCGGCTTCGATACGCACCGGCTCATCCTGGGTGGCGACCATCTCGGCCCGAACCCGTGGAAGCACCTGCCGCCGGAGGCGGCGCTCGAAAAGGCCGAAGCCATGGTCGCGGCCTATGCGGCGGCTGGCTTCGAGAAGATCCATCTCGATTGCTCCATGGGTTGCGCCGGCGAGCCGCTGGCGCTCGATGATGCGATGACCGCGAGCCGTGCCGCCCGACTGGCCGCGATTGCCGAGGAAAAGGCTCCGGCAAGCCCCGTCTACGTGATCGGAACGGAAGTGCCGGTGCCCGGTGGCGCGCTGGAAGAGGTCGAGCATCTCGAGGTCACATCGCCTGAGGCGGCAAAGGCGACAGTCGAAATTCATAGACAGGCTTTTGCTGCCAAAGGTCTGGATGAGGCTTTCCAGCGGGTGGTGGGGCTCGTGGTTCAGCCGGGCGTGGAGTTCGGCAATCAGAACGTGGTGTCTTACGTGCCGGAGGCTGCCCGCGCCCTTTCGCAGAGCCTGTCGGACCTTCCCGGCCTCGTCTTCGAAGCCCATTCGACGGACTATCAGACCCCGGCTGGTCTTCGCGCACTGGTCGAGGACGGCTTCTCGATCCTGAAGGTGGGCCCCGGCCTGACCTTCGCGCTTCGGGAGGCTCTCTACGGCCTCGACGCCATTGCCGCCGAGCTCTTTGGCAAGCCCCGCACGCTGAAGCCGGCGATGGAGGCTCTCATGCTGAACCAACCGGGCCATTGGGCAAAATACTATCCGGGATCACCGGAGGAGCAGGCGCTGCAGCGTCATTACAGCTATTCTGACCGCATCCGCTATTACTGGACCACGCCGGAGGCCCGCGCCGCAGTCGATGCGCTGATGCTGCGGCTCGGAGACCGCGTCCTGCCGGAAACACTGATCAGCCAGTATCTCGCTGCCGCCTGGCCGGAGGTACGGGACGGGTCGGTCTCGCCGAAGGCACGGGACCTGGTACTCGCCGCCGTCAGCCGCATGCTGAAGACCTATGCCCGCGCATGCAGCGGAAGGCCCTAGTTGCAACGGCCGCCGCCAGAGGCCGCGGGGCGCTGGCCCCGCAACCGGAGGGCGGGTTGATTACTTCAGTTCGAGTAGGAGAACCGCTGACCGCCTGAATTGATCAGCGTGAACGACT
>CAMFHT010000112.1 GCA_945952245.1 uncultured Rhizobium sp.
TCGTGCTGGTGCCGAAGAACCGCACCGTCGATGCGACGCTGCTGATGGAATCGCTCTTCCGGCTGACGGAGCTCGAAAGCCGCTTTCCGCTCAACATGAACGTGCTGTCCATGGGCAAGGTGCCGCGCGTCATGTCTTTGCGCGACGTGCTGGTGGAATGGCTCGCGCACCGGAAGGAGGTGCTGGAGCGCCGTTCCCGCCATCGCCTCGCCGTCATCGACAAGCGGCTGGAAATCCTCGGCGGCCTGCTCGTCGCCTATCTCAACATCGACGAAGTCATCAAGATCATCCGCGAGGAGGACGAGCCGAAGCCGGTCATGGTCGCGCGCTTCGGGCTGACCGACGTGCAGGCTGAAGCCATCCTCAACATGCGGCTCCGCTCGCTGCGCAAGCTCGAGGAATTCGAGATCCGCACCGAATTCGATGCCTTGTCCAAGGAGAAGGCGGAGATCGAGGGGCTGCTCGCATCCGACGAGAAGCTCTGGCAGGCGGTCGGCTGGGAGATCGGCGAGGTCAAGAAGAAGTACGCCAAGGCGACCGAGCTCGGAAAGCGCCGCACGGTCTTTGCAGAGGCTCCTGAGGCCGACGACGACGCCATCAACCAGGCCATGATCGAGAAGGAGCCGGTCACGATCGTGATCTCGGAAAAGGCCTGGATCCGCGCGCTGAAGGGGCACATTTCCGATACGTCCTCGCTCGCCTTCAAGGAAGGCGATGCGCTGAAGGTGGCCTTCCCGGCCCAGACGACGGACAAGATCCTGATCGTCACCACCGGCGGCAAGGCCTATACCATCGGTGCCGACAAGTTGCCCGGCGGCCGCGGCCATGGCGAGCCGCTGCGCCTGATGGTGGACATGGAAAACGACCAGGACGTGCTGACGGCCTTCGTCCACGATCCGCAGCGCAAGCTGATCCTCTCCTCCGCCGCCGGCAACGGCTTCATCGTCGCCGAAAGCGAGATGGTGGCGAACACCCGCAAGGGCAAGCAGATCATGAACGTCTCCATGCCGGACGAGGCGAAGCTCGTCGTGCCGGTCAGCGGCGATCACGTGGCCGTCGTCGGCGAAAACCGCAAGATGCTCGTCTTCCCGCTCGCGCAGATGCCGGAAATGTCGCGTGGCAAGGGCGTGCGCCTGCAGCGCTACAAGGATGGCGGCATTTCGGACATCAAGTGCTTCGCGATCGCGGATGGCCTCGGCTGGGCAGACAGCGCGGGCCGAAGCTTCACCCGCAACAAGGACGAACTCCTCGAATGGCTCGGCGACCGCGCCAGCGCCGGCCGAACCGTGCCGAAGGGTTTTCCGAAGAGCGGGCGATTTACGGGGTAGGTGGCTTAGTCCGTCAGCGGTACGCAATGATCTTCGAGGAAGCGCGTCGCGCCTTCCTCGTCTATTTCACCGGCTGCAACTGAAAGCACGAACGCAACCACGACGGCCTGCTCAGCCTCGATCAGATAACCGTTGAGATAGAGAAAGGTGAAAGCCGCCAGAAACCCGGTTCTCTTGTTCCCGTCGGAATAGGGATGGTTTCGCACGATGCCGTAGAGATAGGCGGCGGCCAGTTCGAACAGTGACGGGTTTCCGTAAGCAAGCTTGTTCAGAGGCCGCGCAAGGGCGGCCTCCAAGGCGTTCTCGTCTTTCAGGCCCGGCAATCCGCCATGCTCGGCAAGTTGCTCGGCATGAAAGATATCCACCGCTTCTCGGTCGAGAAAGAAGGTCACTTCGCAAGCTCGTTCAAGGCAACCTTGTATTTCCGCATGCCGATACGAGCCGCTTCCAGTTGCTTGGATATGTCCGTCGTGGCCACCTTGAGCACCATATGGCCCTGCTCCATCTTCAGCTCTAGCGTATCGCCTCTTTTGAGGTTGTAGAACTTCATGACTTCCTTGGGGAGAATGAGCCCGTCCGAATTTCCGACCTGACGCAGGGTGAGGTTCATCTCAGCACTCCTTGTTACAACAATGTTATAACAATAAGCAATGCCGAATATTTGTCAAGTGGCCTGCCGCTCGGCCACCCCATCCGACCGCATTTCCCAGAGCGAATAGCCCACCAGCGCGACGATCAGGATCAGGCCGCCTACGAGACTCTGGCTGGTCGGGACCTCGTTGAAGACGATCCAGACCCAGACCGGCGCGAGAACGGTTTCCAGAAGATAGAACATGCCGACTTCAGCAGCTTTCAGGTAGCGGGGGCCGGTGGCGAGGCAGAAGAAGGCGAGCGGGATCATGATCACGCCGTCGAGCGCGAGCCAGAACGGGTCCGGCATGGCGAAGCCCTCAGGCCAAGCGAAGACGGCGGCAATGGCAGCGGGCAGGATCGCGCCGATCAGCGGCACGAAGCCCATCTCCTGCCGCGTCGCCCGGCCGATGGTGATCGCGCCGGCAAGCAGAAGCGCTGCGCCCGCCGCAAGCGCATCGCCGAAGATGTGGCCGCCCTCGAGGCTGCCCTGGACGATGATGCCGACGCCGACCACCATGGCTGCCATGGTGACGAGCGTTGCGGGCGAGGGGCGCTCCTTCAGGAAGAACCAGGAGAAGAGCGCGGCGAACATGGGGTTGAAGGCGATGATGAAGACCACGTTTGCCGTCGAGGTGTGAAACACCGCGCCGAGGAAGAAGATCGTGGATATGCCGTAGAAGACACCGGCCAGTGCCGCCCAGCGCCCCGGAACGAGCTGTGGCCGCACGCGGGTAAAGAGCCGGAGGACCGCCCAGAGCAGGAGGGCAGCCGCGAAGGTCATGATGCTGCGGAGCGCGATGACCTGCCAGGCGCTGCCGCCGGAAAGGCGCACGAGCGGCACGTCGAACGAGAGGCTGAGCCCGCCGATGAAGGTGATCAGCAGGCCCTTCCGATGCGGGGAGAGGAGGGGCAATTCAGGTTTCCGATGTTTCAGTCTGCGGGGAGAAGCGTTCCCAGCCGGTGGCGACGAGGTGCTCCTGGGGCTGGAAGCGGGTCTTGTAGTCCATCTTTCGCGAGCCCTTGACCCAGTAACCGAGATAGACATGCGGCAATCCCATCGCCTGCGCGCGGCGCACATGGTCGAGGATCATGAAGGTGCCGAGGGAACGGCGGTCATAACGCGGGTTGAAGAAGGAATAGACCATGGACAGCCCGTCGCCCATCAGGTCCGTCAGGGCGCAGGCGATGAGTTCGCCCTTGGCCCCGCCGAGCAGTGAGCCTTCGGTGCGGATCCGGTATTCGATGACCCGGGTATGGACGTGCGTGTCCTCCACCATGACGGCATAATCGAGGCTCGACATATCCGACATGCCGCCTCGCTGGTGGCGGTCGTCGAGATAGGCGCGGAAGAGGCTGTACTGTTCCGTGGAAGGGCGGGCCGGGGTTTCGGTGCCGACCAGGTCGGCATTGGCTGCGAGAATGCGGCGCATGGAGCGGGCCGGCTTGTACTCGTTCGCCAGGATGCGGACGGAGATGCAGGAGCGGCAGGCCTCGCAGGCCGGGCGGTAGGCAATGTTCTGCGACCGGCGGAAGCCACCCTGGGTCAGGAGATCGTTCATGTCAGGCGCACGCGGCCCGACGAGATGGGTGAAGACCTTGCGTTCCGTTTCGGACGGTAGATAGGGGCAAGCGGCCGGGGCCGTCAGGTAGAACTGTGGCGATGGCGCGCTCTGCGTATTCATGTACAGGGCTTCTCCTCGAGAGGACAGCAACAGGGACAGAATTGCCTAACCACGGAAAAGGTCAACTCCTTAATTCCACCCATCCTGTTTCAGCGCCTTCTGACGGACCGGACTGTTCAGTACCGCGCCTGGATGGCAGAGCGGTCCGCCATGGCCGTACCCAGCAGAATGTCGTGCAACAGCCTGTTGCGGTTGGTGAAAAGGGCAACGAGCAGCACCAGGGGCGTCAGCACGGAGTTGAACAGCCAGAACAGCACGAGGTGGACGATCGCCGTCATGAAATCGACAGGCCGGCCGCTCTGCTGCACGAGAATCAGTCCCATCATCCTCATGCCGGGCGAGGCCTGTGATGCGCCGCCGACGGTCGAGCCGAAGTAGATCATCGCGATCAGCACGCCGAGCACGGGGTAGATGTACCAGGCGAGACCGAGCGTGATGACGCCCAGGAAGAAGACGAGCACGCCGGCGAGGAGCACCAGCAACCCGACCAGAACATAATCGATGATGAAGGCAAAGATGCGCCGGGTCAGCGTGCCCTGGAAGGCCGCTTCATTGTAGGCGCCGGGGGCATAGACATCGCGATAGTCGCTCATGGTCGTCTCCAGAATCTCACCGGATTCATATGGCCCCCATGGTCAGCGGTTTCAACGGCTGCGGGCTTCGCATCCGCCAAAAACGCTTTCCAACGGGCGCTGCGGAAGCCTCAGGCCTTCGCGAGGATACGGGCGACCTCGGGTGCGAAATAGGTGAGGATGCCATCGCAGCCCGCGCGCTTGAAGCAGAGAAGCGTTTCCATCATCACGCGCTCGCCGTCGATCCAGCCGTTCATGGCGGCCGCCTTGATCTGCGTGTATTCGCCCGAGACCTGGTAGGCGAAGGTGGGCAGACCGAAGGCTTCCTTCAGCCGCCAGCAGATGTCGAGATAGGGAAGGCCCGGCTTCACCATGAGCATGTCCGCCCCTTCCTCGACGTCGAGGGCCGCATCGCGAATTGCCTCGGTGCCATTGGCCGGATCGATGTAATAGCTCTTCTTGTCGCCCTTCAGGAGACCGCCGGTCGAGATCGCCTCGCGATAGGGACCGTAGAAGCCGGAGGAGAACTTTGTCGCATAGGACATGATGCCGACCTGCTGGTGGCCGGCTGCATCGAGTGCGCGGCGGATGGCGCCGATGCGGCCATCCATCATCTCAGAGGGTGCGATGATGTCGGCGCCTGCATCCGCCTGCATCACCGCGGCGCGACAGATCTGGTCCACCGTTTCGTCATTGGCGATCTCGTTGCCGCGCAGGATGCCGTCATGCCCATGGCTGGTGAAGGGGTCGAGCGCGACGTCGGTGATGACGCCGATGTTCGGCACCGCCTTCTTGATTGCCGCCGTCGTCTGGTTGATCAGGTTGTTGGCTTCGAGGCTGTTGGAGCCGGTCTCGTCTCGCAGTTCCATCTCGACGTTCGGGAAGGTGGCGAGCGCCGGCACGCCGAGATCGGCTGCCATCTTCGCCGCTTCCACGGCTTTGTCCACCGTCATCCGGTTGACGCCCGGCATGGCGGGGATGGGATCGACGATGCCGGTGCCGGGGATCACGAAGATCGGCCAGATCAGGTCGTCCACCGTCAGCCGGTTCTCCTGCACGAGGCGGCGCGTCCAGTCTGCCTTGCGGTTGCGACGCATGCGGCGATGGCCGGTGATCTCGTCGACCAGGTGAGTCTTGTCCTGCATGGTAAGATGTCCTTCCTTCCCGGACGTACGAAGCCGCCCGTCAGCTTTTTGCGTGGATTATAGCTGCGTCGCAACGGTTGCAATATGGCACAAGGCCGCTGTCGGTGCGGCATTTCCATCCGGAGCCGGTTTGCTCTAGTGTCCCCGCATGGAACCTGATTCACTCACGCCGCCGAAGCCCTCGCTGACGGCACTCCTCCTCGTGATCTTTCTGCGGCTTGTGGCCGTGGTCTGCCTGTTCTTCGGCATCCAGTACTGGGCCATGCTCACCGGCTTCCTGCTGGAGGGGAGGGCGCGCTTCGATCTTCTGGCCTTGCCCTGGCGGGTGGCCGGTTCCGGGCTCGCCGTTCTCTATCCCGTTGCCGCGCTCGGGCTCTGGCTCACCGTTTCCTGGGGGCCGGTGATCTGGGTCATCGTCGCGGGCGCGCAGGTCGCCATGTATACGGTCTGGCCGCAGATCTTCGGCTTCCATCTGCCGGTCGTGATCCTCAACGGCGCGATCGCGCTGGTCTTCGCAACCTTGCGCATCACGCTCCTGCTGCAGCGGCGCAAAGCCATGCGAACCGTAATGATTCATTCACCGTGATGACAGGCTCGATTCCGGTAAGGGCCTGTTAAGCTTGGGGTTTAAGTAGAATTTTATAGGTGTTCGATAGGTTGGCTCACAAGGCGGGAATAAACAAAAAACCGCTACCCAAACAGTGAGGCAGTCAGATGAACACCAAGTTGAAGCCCCAGTCCGCGGCTCCCGTCAGCGCAGCCCAAGACGAAACCATCCGGTCGCTCTACCTCGAATCCCTGCATCTCGTCGAGCGCCTGCACCGCCGCCTGCTCGACGTTATCAAGGACGAGTTCGACCGTCAGGGACGCAGCGACGTCAACGCCATCCAGGCGCTGCTGCTGTTCAACATCGGCAATTCGGAACTGACGGCGGGCGAGCTCCGCTCCCGCGGCTACTATCTCGGATCAAACGTGTCCTACAACGTGAAGAAGCTGGTCGACCTCGGCTTCATCAACCATCAGCGCTCCCGCGTCGACCGCCGCTCGGTCCGCATCAGCCTGACGGACAAGGGACAGGATATCGCCGAAACCGTTGGCAAGCTCTACGAGCGTCACATCGGATCCATCCAGAAGGTCGGCGGTATCGGTACGGACGAGTTCACGCAGATGAACAAGCTGCTGCAGCGTCTGGACCGGTTCTGGAACGACAGCATCATGTACCGGCTCTGATCCACAAGCCGATACATCATTCCTGACATGGCATGATCTCCGGAAGGCCGGATGCGTCCCCTGCGCATCCGGTCTTTGCTCGTCTTTTGTGACGATTATGTTTCATGGCGCATCACGAACCGGTGAGGCTTGGCTGCTGTGGCTTTCATGACACGAATTGGCCATATTGCTCTGTGAGTGGAGCCCTGACGCGGTTTCTCGCGTTGATGCGCCCGCGGGCTTGACGCACAAGCCCTCCCGGAACCGGCCCCCGCTCCCTTTCCATTTGTTAACCATGGAAGTGATAGGGCAGAAGCTTCCGGATGTTTTGATGAATGACGGTGGTGGAACAATGTCGAAGAAAACGGAACTCGCAGCCTATTCCCGGCGCAACTTCCTGCGCACGGCCATGAGCGCCGGCCTTGCATCGGTGGCCTTTCCCGCCTTTGCGCAAACGGCATTCGACGACGTGATCAATGCGCCGCGCCGCGGCAACTGGGACGACCAGTTCGACGCCAACAATGCGTCGCGCACCACGGCGGCTGTCAAGTCCAACAACCCGATCCTCAGCCCTGAAGCCGTTGGCAACATGCAGCAGGCGATCATGGACTACCAGCAGATCGTCGCGAACGGCGGCTGGCCGCAGATCAATGCCTCGCAGCGCCTGCAGCTCGGCGTGATCGATCCCGCCGTGCAGGATCTGCGCAAGCGCCTGATGATCACCGGCGACCTGCCGCAGAGTGCCGGCATGTCCGACTCGTTCGACAGCTATGTCGATGGCGCCGTCAAGCGCTTCCAGGCCCGCCACGGCCTGCCGGAAGACGGCGTGCTCGGCGAATTCACCATCAAGGCGCTGAACATTCCGGCGGATACCCGCCTGCAGCAGCTGAACACCAACCTGGTACGCATCCAGTCCATGTCGGGCGATCTCGGCGTGCGTCACGTGATGGTGAACATTCCCGCAGCCTATATCGAAGCGGTCGAGAACGGCCGCGTCGTGCTGCGCAACACTGCGATCGTCGGCCGCATCAGCCGTCCGTCGCCGATCCTCAATTCCAAGATCTACGAGGTGATCCTCAATCCGTACTGGATCGCACCGCGCTCGATCGTCGAGAAGGACATCGTGCCGCTGATGCGCAAGGATCCCACCTATCTGACGCGCAACAACATCCGCCTCATCGACGGCAAGGGCAACGAGATCCCGCCGGAAAGCGTCGACTGGAACGCGCCCAAGGCGCCGCCCTACCAGTTCCGCCAGGACCCGGGCAAGATCAACGCCATGGCGTCCACCAAGATCAACTTCCACAACGAATTCAGCGTGTACATGCACGACACGCCGCAGCAGAGCCTCTTCAACAAGGAAGCCCGCTTCGAATCGTCCGGCTGCGTGCGCGTGCAGAACGTACGCGACCTCTCCACCTGGCTCCTGCGCGACACGCCCGGCTGGAACCGCCAGCGCATCGAGAAGGTCATCGAGAGCCGCGTCAACACGCCGATCACGCTGTCCGCCGAAGTGCCGGTCTACTTCGTCTACATCACTGCCTGGTCCGCAAAGGACCGCATCGTCCAGTTCCGCGACGACATCTACCAGCAGGACGGCAATGCGCAGCTCGCGCTTCAGACGAACTACGTCACGGAAGACGCCCCGCCGCAATGAGCCGGTGCTGACATAGAGTTTGAAAAGGCCGCATCGTTTGATGCGGCCTTTTTTGCGGCTGATGCTGCAGGAGGTACCCCCCTCTGTCCTGCCGGACATCTCCCCCACAAGGGGGGAGATTGACTCGCGGCCGGCGCCTCCTGCTGATCTCCCCCCTTGCGGGGGAGATGCCTGGCAAGGCAGAGGGGGGTACCCCTCCGCATCCCGAGACGTATCACGCAACGCCATCAAATCCAGTCCCCCAACACCCTTCATCGTGCTTGGCACACCAAATGTCGCGCATCGTCTTGCCCTTGTGCCCACCGGGCGGTAAGACCCAAACCGCGCACTTCCAGTTTAGGAGCCACTGTTATGACCTCTGGTACCACCGACGCCTTCTTCTCCCGTACGCTTGCCGAGACCGATCCGGATATCTTTGGCGCGATCGAGAAGGAACTGGGTCGCCAACGCCATGAAATCGAACTGATCGCATCGGAGAACATCGTCTCCCGCGCCGTGCTCGAGGCCCAGGGCTCGATCATGACCAACAAGTATGCCGAAGGCTATCCGGGCAAGCGCTATTACGGCGGCTGCCAGTTCGTCGACATCGCCGAAGAGCTGGCGATCGACCGGGCCAAGAAGCTGTTCGGCGTCAACTTCGCCAACGTCCAGCCGAATTCGGGCTCGCAGATGAACCAGGCCGTGTTCCTGGCGCTGCTGCAGCCGGGCGACACCTTCATGGGCCTCGACCTGAATTCCGGGGGGCACCTGACCCATGGTTCGCCGGTCAACATGTCCGGCAAGTGGTTCAACGTCGTGTCCTACGGCGTGCGTGAGGAAGATCACCGCCTCGACATGGACGACGTCGCTGCCAAGGCGGAAAAGTTCCGTCCGAAGCTGATCATCGCCGGCGGCACTGCCTATTCCCGGATCTGGGACTGGAAGCGCTTCCGCGAGATCGCCGATTCGATCGGCGCCTATCTCATGGTCGACATGGCGCACATCGCCGGCCTCGTCGCCGGTGGCCAGCATCCGTCGCCGTTCCCGCACTGCCACGTTGCCACCACCACGACCCACAAGTCGCTGCGTGGCCCGCGCGGCGGCATGATCCTCACCAATGACGAGGATATCGCGAAGAAGATCAATTCCGCCGTCTTCCCCGGCCTCCAGGGCGGCCCGCTGATGCACGTCATCGCCGCCAAGGCCGTGGCCTTTGGCGAAGCGCTGAAGCCGGACTTCAAGGACTACGCGGCCCAGATCGTCAAGAATGCCAAGGCGCTCTCCGACACCCTGATCGCCGGCGGTCTCGACATCGTCTCCGGCGGCACCGACAACCACCTGATGCTGGTCGACCTGCGCAAGAAGAACGCGACCGGCAAGCGGGCGGAAGCAGCGCTCGGCCGCGCCTACATCACCTGCAACAAGAACGGCATTCCGTTCGATCCCGAAAAGCCGTTCGTCACCTCGGGCGTCCGCCTCGGCACGCCGGCCGGCACGACCCGCGGCTTCAAGGAAGCGGAGTTCCAGGAAATCGGCAACCTGATCATCGAGGTTCTCGATGGCCTGAAGGCTGCAAATTCCGACGAGGGCAATGCCTCCGTCGAAGCTGCGGTGCGCGGCAAGGTGACGACGCTCACCGACCGCTTCCCGATGTATCCCTATCTGTAAGACCTTTCCGAGGGACTTGTTTTTCTGAAGTAACGGGTGGAAAAGGGGCAACCCTTTGTCCACCCGTACTGCTTCGAGAGGATCGGAATGCGCTGCCCCTACTGCGGATCGGAAGATACCCAGGTGAAGGATTCCCGCCCGGCGGAAGATGGCTCGTCCATCCGCCGCCGCCGGATCTGCCCCGATTGCGGCGGCCGTTTCACCACCTTCGAGCGCGTGCAGCTGCGCGAGCTGATGGTGACCAAAAAGACCGGCCGCAAGGTGCCCTTCGACCGCGACAAGCTGGTGCGTTCCTTCGAGATCGCGCTCAGGAAGCGCCCGGTCGAGCGCGACCGTATCGAGCGCGCCGTCTCCGGCATCGTGAGGCGGCTGGAAAGCTCGGGCGAGGTGGAAATTTCCTCCGAAGTCATCGGCCTGCAGGTGCTCGAAGCCCTGAAGAGCCTCGATGACGTGGCCTTCGTGCGCTACGCCTCCGTCTACCGCGATTTCTCGCATGCGGAGGATTTCGAGAAGGTGATCGCCGAGATCAACGCCAAGATTGCCCGCGATCCCGGCATCGGGGGCTGATCCATGGCGGATGCGGCGGACCTGCGGTTCATGGGCGCGGCGCTCCGCCTCGCGCGCTGGAACACGGGGCTTACCTCCACCAATCCCTCCGTCGGCTGCATCGTCGTAAACGGTGGCGTGATCCTCGGCCGCGGCGTGACGGCTCCGGGCGGGCGGCCGCACGCGGAGCCTCAGGCGCTGGCGGAAGCCGGAGCTCTCGCCCGTGGCGCGACCGCCTATGTCACGCTCGAACCCTGCTCCCACCACGGCAAGACGCCGCCCTGCGCCAATGCGCTGATCGCCGCCGGCGTCGCCCGCGTGGTGATCGCCGTCACCGATCCCGACCCGCGCGTATCAGGCCGCGGCGTCGCCATGCTGCGCGAGGCGGGCATCGTGGTCGAGACGGGCGTCATGGAGGAGGAGGGCCGGCGGGTGCTCGGCCCCTACCTCACGCGGCAGGTTCAAAAGCGGGCGCATGTGACTCTGAAGCTTGCAGTTTCCGCCGACGGCATGATCGGCAGGGCCGGAGCAGGGCAGGTGGCGATCACCGGCCCGCTGGCAAGAGCGCAGGTGCATGCGCTGCGCGCCGAGACGGACGCCATCCTCGTCGGCATCGGCACCGCTGTGGCGGACGATCCCGAACTGACGGTGCGGCTGAACGGGCTGGCAAGCCGCTCGCCGCATCGCTTCGTGATCGATCCGCGGCTCTCGCTGCCGGTGACATCGAAGCTTGTGCGGACGGCGGCGGACGTGCCGGTGACCGTATTGCAGCTGGCGGAACGGCAGGCGGTATCGGATACGGTTGATGTCGAGACGGTACCCCCCTCTGTCCTGCCGGACATCTCCCCCTCAAGGGGGGAGATTGGATCGGGGCCGGCCGCTCGCTCCAATGC
>CAMFHT010000113.1 GCA_945952245.1 uncultured Rhizobium sp.
GCGCAGGGTCGCTTGCAGAAGCTTGTCCGCCGAGCGGGGCGAGGCCTCGTCGCGCTGCGCGATCAGGCTCACGGTGTTGGGCTGACCCGGCAGGAGTTCGAGGGAATCCTCTATGGTGACGATGCGCTCGTCGGCGGCGACCATCTCCAGAAGCTTGCGGCCAAGCTCGGTCTTGCCCGTCGAGGTGCCACCCGAGACGATGATGTTCAGCCGTTCGGTGACAAGGCGCCCGAGGAAGGCATCGACGTCCGCCCCTTCGGACCCGGCGCGAATTTCCGCGACCATGGCCCGCCGCTCGTCCTCCAGGGATTTCTCCTGCCCGCGCAGGAAGCTGAAGGAACGCGGCGCGCGCATCGTGTCCCCCTGCCGGGACCGAAACACCCGGATGCCAATCACCGTCCCGCCGGAGACGGCGGGCGTGCCCACCACCTGACAGCGCAGCATAAGCTCGCGGTAGCGGACTGCAGCCGAGACAAGGGGTGCGGCTTCCGTAAAGGTGTTCGCGGTCGAATTGGCGATCTGGGAGGCGAGATCGCGCACAGAGCGCGCAGGCAGGGGCGCAAGCCCGCTTGGCCCCATGTGGATCTGCCCCGACCGTTCCACCCAGATCGCGCCATCAGCATTGATCGCAAGCTCCATGACGGCCGGGTCGGCGAGTGCCGCGTCGATCTGCCCAAGATAAGTATCGAGGTAGCTCATCAATAAAACTCGATGTCGGCATCGACCCGGACCATGACGACAGCCCCCTGATTGACGCTGATCGTGGGCGGGATGCGGAGGTAATCGGCCATGACATCATTCACGGCTTCGCCAAGGTCATTGCCGACACTCTCGGCGGTGTCGGATGCCACCTCGTCACCCTCGTACCGGGCAGCCGCGATTGCGGGGACAGCCCCGATCACGGAGATCAGCGCGGCGGTGCCGAAGCGTTGCAGGAAATGGTTGCGCACCTTGCCGGGCAGACCGGAACGCCCGATGCGGTCCGTGCCGTAAGCTGCGAGTTCCACGGATTGGCCATCGGTGGCCACGATCCGGTCCCAGGCAATCAGCACCCGGCGCTGGCCGGCATCGACGTCGGAATCGTAGCGGCCAAAGAGACGGGAGCCGCGTGGGATGAGGACGCGGGACATATCGAAGGACCAGACATCGTGGCTGACGATGGCGGCGACATTGCCGGAAAGATCGGTGCTGACGGCGGTTTCCAGCGAGGCCTCGATCAGGGTGCCTTGCATCACGGTATAGGCGGGATTGGCGATCACCTCCGCCTGGCGGACCTCGGCCGACTTGGCTCCCGCGCGCCGGAAGGCCTCATCGCCCGTGGCAGTGGCATCCCCGCTTCCGGGGCCGGCTGGGGCTGCGCCACCCGCCTCCCCGCCCATATCCATGGAAGAGCGCATCGCCACCATGTCGGAATGGATCTGGGCTTCCTTCAGCATCTCGGCTTCCTGACGCTTGCGGGCCAGTTCCTCTTCGCGGGCCCGTGCCGCCTCGGCCTCCCCGTCACCCTCGACGAGCGCCTTGGTTTCAAGCTCGGTCTGGAGCCGAATGTTCTCGCGTTCGAGATCGGAGAGGGCCGCCTCGCGAGCTTTTGCATCCGCATCGAGGGCCGCGACCTGGACTTTCAGGTCCGCGAGCGCCGCCTCATCGGTGACGGTCACCGGATTGGCTTTCAGATCGGCGATCTGGGCGTTCAGGGATTCGATCTCGGCCTTGAGCCGGTCCGCTTCGGATGTATCCGGGACGGTAGGGACGATCTGCGGCTTTTCTTTCGTGATCGAAAACCCGTCTGCCCCACCCGCCCCCTGGAAATCACTGACCGAGGCGGTTTCCAGCGCAGGTGCCGGGGCAGGGGCCTCTGGTGCTGCAAGGACAAGCCAGGCCCCGACGCCAACGCCCGCCACGGCGGTGACGGCCGAGAGGGCGTAGGGGTTCACGCCGCGTCGGCGTTTTGGGGCTTCGGCAGATCTCATACGGGCCATGCGCGCGGCGAGTTTGCCGTCCTGATCGTCTTCGCTCATTGGCCGGTCCCCGCTTCCGCGGTCACGCAGACATATTCATCGCCGTAGCGCAGGACCCAGCGTTCGGAGCGGGTGCTGACGGTGATCGTGGTGCCGCGCACAGCGGAGTTGACCGAATACTCCTGCCCCTTGGCATCGGCCCGGAAGATCGTCGGCATCGGCGCGCCGGGCGGGATGACAAAGGTGGTCTTCCGCCCATCATCCGAGATCGACACCGGCGCGAAGTCGGGGAGCCGCTTGCCCTTCTTCATGACTTTGTAGGTCATCGGCTGGGCCGCCAGGATGTCGGTTCCGGGCGAGGTGCCGCGGGAGCTGCCCGGCACGGTGAACTTAACCGAATAGTTCGGGCTGCCCTTGGCGCTTTCCGTCACTTGCAGGAAATAGATGTTCTTCTGGGTCTCGACCGTCAGGTTGGTCGTGGCACCCGCTACCACCGGCTTGATGATGAAGAGGTTCGACCGCTCGAGCTTGTCGATCTTGAAGCTTTCGAGATCGCCGATGGCGATGGACTGGATCTTCTCGCCGTCGCCCAGCTCGAGGAGGGTTACTGTCCTAAGCCGCGTGGTGATCCGGTAGACTTGGCCCTCAACATAGGTGGCATAGGTGACGCGCGCGTCGTGACTGCCGGATTTCGGGGCGGTCTCGGCAAGGGCGGGCAGGGTCACAAGGCTGGCCACAAGACCCGCCATGAGAAATGTGAAGCGTCGGGTCATGTCAGCCTTCCGAAGGGGTGAGGGCCTCGGATGTGAGGCGATAATCGGTGACGAGGAATCCGGTCGGGTTCTGCCAGACGAGATCGAGTGCGGTCTGTTTGGTCGGCTCAAACCGGAAGGTGACCGTCGCGGTAAACTTGCCTTCCCGGTCCGGGATGCCCTCGCCTTCCGAGACCCAGGTCTTGGTGAAGCGGACTTGTGCTGTGGTCTCGGTCACCGGCGTGATCGAGAGGATGTCGACCCGGACCTTGGAGCTCTCGCCGTAAAGCTTCGGCGGGTAATTGGGGTGGCCCTCGGTCCAGAGCGCCACGAGGGACGACTTCGCATTGGCCTCGGACCAGGTATAAGCGCGGAGGATCCGCTCCTCGTTGTCGTGCTGGTCATAGGTTTCGCGGTCGGTGACATAGGCGAAAAGGAGGCTCTGCCGGATGGCTTCGGCCTGTTCCATGCCAGCCTTCTCGACGGCCACCACACGTTCGGCCACGCCGGTGTCCTTGTCGACGATGGCGAGGAAGGCTTCGGTCTCCTTAAGGGGCAAGAGGGTGACGACGGCGATCATGCCCATAAGGCCGATGGCGAGCCCGCCGCCCGCCACCGCATAGGCGATGCGCTCGCGCTTTTTCACGCCGAAGAACATCTCGGCTTCGAGAAAACTTCTCAGTTCAGGGGGTGAACCTGTCATGGTCTTGCTCCGGGAAAGGGGGTTTGGCGCGGCTGGCGGTGGCAGTATCAGCTGTGGCGGATGAACTGGCCGAGCCGTAGCCGGGCCGCGTGGCCCCGCTCAGCATCCGACCGCGCCTGATCGCGCAAATGGTGGTGTTCGGTCTTGCCCGTCATGAAGCCGGAGCGAAACTCGTTCATGCGCCGGGCGGAATAGTCGCTGGCTTTTTCCAGCGGCTTGCCCGCAACCCGGAGGGCCTGGGGCGCAATGCTGGCGAGGCTGATCTGGCCAGTGATATGCGTCACGGCATTCGGGATGGCCATCAGGGCGAAGATGCCCACAAAGACGATGACGAAGAAACCGAGGATCGAGCCGAGATCGGTGACGTCCTTGGTCTCGCGGAAGACATCATGTGCCACCGTGACCACGGCGACGATGATCCCCGCCGAGGCAACTGGGTACATCAGGTACCCGATCATGGCCGAAAGCCAGGCCTCGAAAATGCCCTTGGTCTTCTCGAAGATCGTGGCCCCGATGGCGAGCGGGGCGACACCAAGGAGGAAGGCGATCATCAGCTTGGCGAAGCCGACGATGAAGACATAAACCGCCATCAGGATGCCGAGGACGACATAGAGAATCGCGGCAACGAACCCCCGCATGATCGAGGACATGGCGGACGAAACGGAGTCGACGTTGCCGGCCATCATGTTGGCCATGTCATCCATGGCTGCTGTGGCCGAGGTCGCGACGCCGCCGCCGCCAAGGCGGAAATATTCCAGCGCGAGATCACTCAGCCCATTGCTGGCGGCCTGATAGATCTGGCTGAAGTTCGACCAGGTGAGACCGAACATCAGTACCATCACGATGCGGAAGGCGAGCTGCACTGCATCGCGCATGGCGATGCGGTAGACATTGAGGGCGGCATTGATCCCGACCATGACGAGGAGGAGCGCGAGGAGGCTCGAATAGATCGGGCCGACGGCGCTAGCTGTTGCTTCGAAAAATCGTTGGCCCGCCGCCGTGATCGCCGCATCCAAAGTCGTCAGAATGGTCGAGACGCTGTCCATCAGAAGGAACCGCCACACATGGTCTCGGCGATGGCCGTCAAGCGGTCAGCTTTTGCTACAATCCCTTTGGTGTCCAACCAGCTCAAGCGTTCGACGCCGTTCTGCTCTCGCAATGCCTCTGCGACACGGTCCACATCCGCCCAGTCCGCGACCTTCCCATTGCAGGTACAGTCTTTTGAAAGGATAACGTTTCTGGTGCGGATGAGACCGTAGATGTCACGCAAGGCCCTGGCTTCAGGTCCGGAACGAGCCAACTCATAGCCAGCGGGCCACTGGGCCTCACAGTTGCGGAATTCTTCGTTCACCGCGCCAGGGATCGGCTGGACATCGTCCGGCACATCGACCTTCGGCAGGATATCGAGAAACGCCTCTTCTTGCTCCAGATCGACCGGGGCAGGTGCTTCGGGCGTTGTCATCCCCGCCAGCAGGGTCGCCAGGATGGGCGCCGCGCTGAAAGATTTCGCTTGCAGCTTCCTCATTCTCATTCCTCCCCGATCACCTTGATGAACTTCTCTTCCTCGGCGGCTGTGGCGGCATCCATGACACCGGCTTCCCCCATTCCCATGAGTTGGGCAGATTCCATGTTCCAGATATTGGCCATGGCGATCGAGAGCTCGGCCGTAACCCTTGTGTTGAGGTCGATGGCTTCCTTCAGCCCCTCGGTGTCCGGGATCTCCTGAACGAGATCGTGGACCCGTTCGAGGCTTTCGGACGCCTTGACGGAGGAGGTTTCTGCCGCAGCCGACAGGAAGGCGGCCGTGTTGGCTTGCGTGCCGATCCGCGCCGCGCCCGGATCCTCGCTCTTCGAAAGCGTGTCGACGGTTGCGGTGTCCAAACCGACCGAAGCGAAGAAATCAGATACATATTGTCCGGCTGGCTTGTCGCCGACCTTTCCCGAAGTCGTCATCAGCGAATACTTGCCGTCCTTGGCGGCGATGAGCCCGCCCGTCAGATCGGCGACATCTGGCAGGATGTCGTCAAAGAACGTGTCAGGGTCCGGAATGCCCAAGGCTTCCAGCGTCAACCCGTTCCGGAGTGCGTCGAGCTGCGCCTTCAGGGTGGCGATCTGCTCGATCTGCTTCAGGATCTGTTCGTCGAGCTTCAGGTTCGCTGCGATCATCTCGCGCACCTGCAGCTTGGCCTCGGTCAGCACCTCGCCGATCTTGGCGATGCTGGTGAGGTCGATGGTCGGCACGCCTTGGGCTGCCGCTGTCAGCGGCAGCGCCAGCGCTGCAGTGAGAAGAAGGGCACTGACGCCCCGGATGCGATTGGGGATCATTCCGAACCAGCCTTTACCTTGATGAATGTTGCGTCGCGGGCGTAGGCCTCGATCCAGAGCGCGTATCGCGCCTGGTCGACCTTGACCCTTGCAGCCTTGACCCGCTCGACCATCAGCGCAATCCGCACGGCCTCGGCCCGGGCATAGGTGTTGAGATCTAGCGCTTCCTTGGCCGATTTGGTGGTCGGGATCTTCTCGATGATAGCGCGGAGCCGCTTCAGCGAGGCCTCGATCTCGAGGCTCGCTTCCATGCCATAGTGCAGCCCGGCGTCCGAGACATTCGAGGCCGCAGAGATCGCCATGTCACGCGGATCGAACGTGCCGACCTGATCGATGCCGCTGATCTTTGCTGCATAGGCGTTAAAATACCCGGTGATGCGGACGACATAGTCCTGGGTTTCCTTGAAGGGCGGGATGCCGCCGTATTTCGAGACATTGCCGGGACCGGCGTTGTAGGCCGCCAAGGCCAACGGCACTGAGCCAAACTTGTTGAGCTGGGTCAGGAAATACCGGGCCCCACCGTCAAGCTGCAGCATCGGGTCGTCGTAATAGGCCGGATAGATGCCGAGGTCCTTGGCGGTATCCGGCATCACCTGCGTCAGGCCGAAAGCGCCGACGGGCGAACGCGCCCCGATGGAGAACCCGGATTCCTGCTTCACCAGGCTCTGGAACCAGATGCGGAACTCGACCGGGTTGAGACCGGCCCGCGCGAGACCGGGGTGGCCCGAGTATTTCTTCGCCGTGGCGACGATCATCTCCTCGATGCCGGTCTTGCCATCCCCGAAAAGCCGCGCCGCATAGGGGCTGTCGTCCTCGACGTCATAGAGGACTTCCGCCTCAGCTCCCGGGATCACCTCGAGATCGCCGATCCATGGCGTGTTGCCCGTCATCATCGCCAGTGTGGCGTCGAGCGCATCAAGCTGTTCCTGATGCAACTCGGCGATCCGCGCCTTCTTGTCGGCTTCAAGCTCCCGCGCGCCGCTCAGGTAGGACATCTGTGCGATCTCGAGGCTGTGCTGGATGATCGACTTACCATCGGCAATCGGCACGCCTTGCGCGAAGGCCGCCATCGGCAGCGTCGCCGCCATCAGGGCAAGCCTCCTGACGGATCGGGAAGATTTAGCGGCAGGGAATGACATTGACGGGCGAGGTGTCAGCGCGCGAGACAAGCCTCGCATCCGGGCTTGCACCCATGGTGGAAGTTGTCACAGTGGAACCGGCGGTGGCCCAGCAATTGGTCTTGGTGATCGGCACTTCCGCGCAGCCCGCGAGGCCGGAACATCCGAATCCGATAAGGATAGTTATGTAATATATTGATTTCATTGAGTAATTATTCCTTCCAAAATTTGGGCCGTTGGGCATAGTCGGCACCGAAGGCATTGATGCCCGCCTGACCGCCGCCAAGCGCCGTCAGCAAAGGCCCGAGTGCCTTGAGATCGACATTGAGAACGGTCGAGCCGCGCGGGGAGCGCGACAGGACCAGTCGTTGGCCGGGGATCGGGTTAAGAACGAAGTCGAGCTCGCCATCGGTGAGGCGGAAGCTGTCATAGTCGGCTGATGCTGCTTCGCCGTTTGGAAAGAGAAGCTGGTTCGGCAGAGCTTCCAGGATCGACCGCGCCTTCGAGCCGCGGATCTGGCTCGGGAACTGGGTCATCATGACGACGACGACGTTCTTCTTCCGGGCCGTCACCAGCCATTCGGCGAGCTTCTTCGCGAAATACTCGTCGTCGAGAACCTTCCAGGCCTCGTCGATCAGGATGAGCGTCGGCCGCTTTTCCTCGATCAGCATTTCGATCCGGCGGAAGAGATAGCCAAGGATCGCAGTGCGCTCGGTGCCGAGATCGAGGATTTCCGTCAGATCGACCGCCGTCACATCATGGCTGGTGAAATCCACCACCGGTTCTTCGGCCTCGCCGAAGACCCAGCCATACCGACCATCCGGACCCCATTCGCGGAGCCGCTGCGCCAGATCGAGGCCATCGCCGACATCGCCAAAGAGTTCCTGGAAACTCTGGAAGTTGCGCAATCCTTCGCGTGCCTTGCCGTTCTGCGCGATTGCGGACTTGAGCGCTTCGGACTGCAGCGGCGTCATCGGCCCGGATCGGCTTTCCAGGAGGGCCACCAGCCAGTCGAGGAGCCATGCTTCGCCGCGCTCTCCGGCCTCCGTCGCGAGCGGGTTCAGCCCTGTCGGGCGTCCCGCGCGCACTTCGGCATAGCGGCCGCCGAGGGCATGCACGGCCATCTTGAGACCAGCTTCCTTGTCGAAAATGATCGTCCGACGCCCTGCCCTCTGGGCCTGGGCTGCAAGGAAGGCGACAGTCGTGGTCTTGCCGCCGCCGGATTTGCCCAAGACCAAGGTGTGTCCGTTGGTCGGTTCCGCCGTCGGATCACCCGGTTCGTGGAAGCTGAAGCGGTGTAATGAGCCCTGCAGGGTCTGAAAGGCGGTGATCGGCGTCGCCCAAGGCAGACGTGCCTTCTCCGTCCCGGTATCGGCAGCATGGAGAGCCGCCATGTCCGCGAAGTTGATCGACGACACCGTCATGTCGCGCGCCCTATAGTCCATATTGCCGGGATGCATGGCGAAGAACGCCGCTTCGAGCGCTGTCACCTCGCGCACGAGCCGCATGCCGTTCTGATGCGCGATGCCGCGGATGCGGGCGACCTCGGCGTCGAGCGCCGCTTCATCTGAGGCAAAGACCGTGATCGTCATCTGATGCACGCCAAAGCCAAGTGCGCCGCTCTCGGCCTTGTCGGCAGCCTCGAAGAGCTGAGCCTCCACAGTGGCGGCGATGTCTTCGGCGGAGCGCATTTGCGCGACGCGGCGTTTCACCCGCTCGGCGATGCTGCCCCGTTCAATCGGCGTGTAGCTGTGGGTGATGATCGTATCCTGCGCGGCGCCGAGTGCATCAAGCATCCCAGGCCAGGTCGCATTGGCATAGGATTTGACATAGAGGACGGCGGCGAGTTTCGCGGTGGGTGTCCCCTCTTCGATCTCGACCACGCCTTTGCCAAACTGCACGGAAGCCCCGGCGGCATCCTCCGCGAGGAGGCAGTACGGGCTGCGCGGATGGTCACGCAACTCACCGGTCAGAAGCGAGGCGTAGAAGCCAACCAGACTGCCGTCACTGATCTTCATCCGGCGGGTCTTGATGCCGAGACCGGTCTCGAGGATGGAGGTCACCTCGCGCAATTCTTCCAGCCGCCGCGCGGTGTCTTCGCCCCAGACCCGGGCCGCGGCCTTGCCAAAGAGCGGAACTGCAAGGGGTGCCACCTGCCGCCGGACGACGGTCAGGATCAGCACAGAGTCCTGCAGGTTGCGACGGTTAAGCTCTCTGCTCCAGGCCTTGTCGATGTCGGCGGCGAAGCTCGTCCCACGGATGGGCGCAATGCCAGTCTCCGCTGGCCGCATCATCCGGTGCAGATAGAAGGTGAACCGCTCGTCGAGCGTGTCCAAGAGATGCCCGAAGCCTGCCCGAAGGGCTGACACCGCGGCCGCGCCCGACGTGACCCCGTCGATGCCGGTCACCTCAAGCGACAACATCAGTGCATTGTCCCGGGTGCGGACGACCTCGTCATCAAGCTCGATGATGTAAGGCAGATGGGAGTAGATTTTCGGATCGGTCGGGATCAGCCTCCCTGCCCTGCCCCGCGGCGTCAAACGCTCAAGAAACATGGCGCCGCCTCCGGCTCAGAATGGCGCGCGGCGTCACCTGCATCATGACGGCAAAGACGTGATGCCCGTTGGGGTTCACCTTGGTGGCAAGACGCGCGAGGCCGTACCAGACCGGGGCAGTCAGGAACCACCAGACCGGCTTGAAGAGGATGAAGGGCAGCACGGTCATCGCTCCCACTGCCATGGCATAGGGCATCGGCAGGCCGAGGAACTTGGCTTGCCGCGAAAGCCCGAGGATGACCGCGCTTTTCTCCATGGGTCCGCCCCCGCCTCAGCTGAAGGACGAGCGCAGGTTCGCGACGATGGCGGGCCCCGCGAAGACAAGGAAGGCACCGACCACCACCAGGGCCACCCAGGCCCAGGAGATGCGGTTGAAGGCGGCAAGGAACCCGGTGACTACGAAGGCGATGCCGAAGAAGGCGGTCGCCAGCGTGCCCCGGAAGGAGGCGAGGATGCCGGTTGCCACGGTCTCGGCTTTCGTGAAGACCACCTGTGCCAAAGCGGGATCGGCTTGCGCCAACACCAGGGTGCAAAGGGTCAGGCCCAGAAGAGCCACTTGTTCGTTACGCATGTCTTGGATTTGTCCTTCTGGTCAGAGATCGGCGAGGATGCGGTCGTAAGCCGCCATCACCTTTTCGATGTGGGATTGGGTCTCGTCGTAGGGCGGGATGCCGTCATATTTGCGCACGGCTTCCGGCCCGGCGTTATAGGCGGCAAGCGCGAGCTCGAGGCTGCCGAACTCGGCCATCTGCTCGAGGAGGTAGCGCGCGCCGCCGTCGAGGTTTTCGATCGGGTCGGCCGGATCGACGCGCAGATAGTCCGCTGTTCCGGGCATCAGCTGTGCGAGGCCAAGGGCCCCGGCATGACTCACCGCCCCTTGGGTGTAATTGCTTTCGACCTTGATCATTGCCTGGAAGAACGCGGCCCATTCGGCCGGTGAGAGGTCGAGCGCCGCAAGGGCCGGATTATCCTGATAGCGGGCCGCAACAAGCCGGATCGAGGGCAATACTTCTGCAGGTGCTGCAACACCCTTTGTGCTGTAGGAGACCTCGGTCGTCTCCCTTGCCGCTTCCCGGACTTCTTCTTCCTGCGCCAGTTGCTCAGGAACGATTAGTTTCCCTTGCCCGTCATAGCGCAGCACGGAAGTATCAAGGGAGGCAAGCTCGATCTCTGCCCCCTGCTCTTCCGGTTCATTCCACCGGATCACCTCGGCCTGCGAGGCTCCGCATCCCACGCCGGACATCGCCAGCGACAGCAGGCACGTCGAGATGATCGAGGGCAAGCTTGCCGAAGGCGAGGCCGAACATGCCGATCGGCGAATTGACGATCCGTTCCCGTGCAAGGGCCGTGACCAGCATGAAGCGCTCGCCTGAGGCATTGACGACATAGAACAGCCATTCGCCGGAAAAGCGCCCCTCGGGGTCCGGCGCTGACACACACTCGATCTCAACCGTCGCTCCTTCCGTCGCCGCCATCTTGCGGAAATCGCGTTCCAGCAAGACGGGCAAAGCACGTCTTCTCGTCGTCATGGGTTCCCCTCGGGTTCGATCTGTCGGGGATCGTTGTAACGGAAATTTTTCCGTGCGGCGATGCCTAACAGAAAGTCTGGCGCATACAACGTAAAAATGACAAACACGTTAAAATAAGTCCGTGACGGAGTTCGACAAGGGTCGCTCCTGGTCGGCCAGACGCGAGATCGATGACTGGGGAAGGACCAAAGGTGTCGACGAATTTAGAAGATCAACAGACCTCGCGCGACCAACGGAACAAGGGAAATAGCGCCCCGTTTCCGGTGCCGATCAGCGCGCTGCATTTACGTCAGATGGGCGTGCTG
>CAMFHT010000114.1 GCA_945952245.1 uncultured Rhizobium sp.
AGGTGAAGAAGGGCGATAGCCAGATGGCATCGACCCCGAGCGAGGCGATATAGGGAAGCCGGAGCGTGACCCCCTGCAGGTCGCCGGTGCCATCCGCCGTGGTATCCTGGAACGACCGGGGATAGACCTGGTAGATCGCCGCACCACGCCACCAGTCGCTGCCGCGGGACACACCCTTGCCTGCTGCCATGAACACTCTCCCTGATCGGTTGTGGATATGGCACTGGCCCGCAGCGCCCATGGCGCATGCGCCGGGATCTATGGCATAACCATCTAGCCGCCCGAGAGGGTTCCGTAAACCGGTTCAAAAATGGAATTTCCGGGTTTATTCGCTTCCGGTGATAAAAAGGCTGTGGATGTGTCGAGTCTGCATCGCGCCGTTGCAGCCGGCTTCGTCTATGTAATTCAGTGATGTCGAATGCAATGCGCCGGTCGAGCCGGTGCCTGTCGGAGAGAAGAGCATGACTGCGCAAAGGCTGCTGTGCATCGGGGAATGCATGATGGAACTCTCGCCTGCCGAAGGCGGGCTGCTCCGTCCCTCCTTCGCCGGCGACACCTTCAACACCGCCTGGTATGCGCGCGAACTGCTGCCGCCGGAATTCACGGTGGATTACCTGACCGCCGTCGGCAACGACCAGATCTCGGCCTCGCTGCTCGGCTTCATCCACGAAGCGAATATCGGCCTCGGCCATATCAGGATCATCCCCAATGCCCGGCTCGGGCTCTACATGATCCAGCTCGACGAATATGGCGAGCGGAGCTTCCTCTACTGGCGGGAAACGTCTGCCGCCCGCAAGCTTGCCGACGATCCGGCCAATCTGCGTGCCGCGATCGAGAAGGCAGACGTCATCCACTTCTCCGGCATCACGCTGGCAATCCTGTCGCCGGAGGCGCGGGAGACGCTGCTGGTCGAACTGCGCCGCGCCAAGGCCTCGGGTGGCGTTGTCTGCTTCGATCCGAACATCCGCCCCTCGCTCTGGGAAAGCCGGGCCGTGATGCGGGAGATGTGCGAGGAAGCGGCTCGCGCCTCCAACATCGTACTGCCGGGCATGGACGAGGAGCGGGATCACTTCGGCGCAGCGCGTGCGGAAGACGTGATCGAGCGTTACCTGGCACTCGGATGCGATGCGGTGCTCTTGAAGCGCGGCGCGCAGGGGGCGCTCCTGCATGCCATGGGCAAGACCGTGCCCATTCCCGCCGCGCCCGCGCCCTGGGTGGTGGATACGACCGCAGCCGGCGACAGCTTCGCGGGCGCCTTCCTCGCACGCCTCATGCAGGGCGAAGCGCCGGAGCGGGCAGCCCGCAAGGCGGCGATCGTGGCAGCGGAGGTGATCGGCAGCCACGGCGCGCTCGTCCGCCTCAGCATGCGCGCCGGCAAGGAGGCGGAGGCGCTGTCATAAGCCTCTTACACAAGCGGCCCATGATATGCCGACTCGGTGCCGCAAGGCCCGCCGCCGGCCATGAGGTGCTGCCCGCATGCATAGAATTACCATCGTCACGGATGCCTGGCACCCCCAGGTGAATGGCGTCGTCCGCTCGATCGAGAACACCATCCTGCATCTGACGGAAATGGGCGCGGATGTGAGGCTGATCACCCCGCAGGCCTTCCGCAGCGTCCCCTGCCCCACCTATCCGGAAATCCGGCTTTCCATCACCGGCTATGGCGGCGTCGCCGATGCGCTGGAGCGTTGCAATCCCACCTTCGTGCACATCTCGACGGAAGGGCCGCTCGGTCTTCTGGCGCGGCGCTGGTGCATCCGCAACCGCAAGCCTTTCACCACCTGCTACCATACTCGTTTCCCCGAATATGTGACGCAACGTTTCCCCGTTCCGATCTCCTGGCTCTATGCCTTCGTGCGCTGGTTCCACAATGCGGGCGCCGCCTGCATGGTGGCGACCGAAAGCCTGGAGCAGGAGCTTGCCCGCCATGGCATCAAGCGCATGGTGCGCTGGTCCCGCGGCATCGATGCCTCGCAGTTCCATCCGCGCGAGAAGTCGCCCGATTTCATGGGCCTCAAGCGCCCGATCTTCGCGAGCATCGGCCGCGTGGCGCCGGAGAAGAACCTGCCCGCCTTTCTCGATCTCGACCTGCCGGGCTCCAAGCTCGTGGTCGGCGACGGCCCCATTCGAGCCGATCTCGAAAAGCGCTACCCGGACGTGGTATTTACCGGCGTGAAGAGAGGCGAAGAGCTGTCCCGGCTTTACGCGGAGGCGGATGTCTTCGTCTTCCCGTCCCGCACCGATACCTTCGGCAATGCCATCCTCGAGGCGCTGGCAAGCGGCGTGCCGGTGGCGGCCTACCCCGTGACGGGGCCGATCGACATCCTGAAGGGGCATCCGGATGCGGGCGCATTGTCGGAAGATCTCGGCGAAGCCTGCCTGAAGGCGCTTCAATGCTCGCCCGCGGCCGCTCGCGCTCTTGCCGAAACCTATAGCTGGGAAGCGGCCAGCGAACAGTTCCTCGATGCGGTGCTGACCGCCAACAAGGCGCCGCGGCCCGGCCTCCTCCGCCGCGTCACGTCCGCCGCTTACGGCCTTCGAAGGGATTTTCCGAAGCCTTGAAGTGGATGCGGATCGGTACGCCCGGCATCTGGAAATCGTTGCGCAGGCCGTTGATGAGGAAGCGCGTATAGCTTTCCGGCAGCGCATCGGGCCGCGTGCAGGAGACCATGAACGCAGGGGGACGGGCCTTCACCTGAGTCATGTACTTGAGCTTCAGTCGGCGGCCCGAAACCGCCGGTGGCGGATGCTGGACCTGCTGCTGTTCCAGCCAGCGGTTGAGCCGGGCGGTCGAGATGCGCTTGTTCCAGACCTTGTCCGTATCGATGACCGACTGCATGAGCCGGTCGAGCCCTTCACCCGTCTGGCCGGAGATCGCGACCGCGCGGATGCCGCGGGCCTGCGGAAGCAGGCGCTCGGTCTTTTCGCGCAGGTCCGCCAGAACAGCCTGGCGATCCTCGATCATGTCCCACTTGTTGAAGGCGAGAACGGCAGCGCGGCCTTCGCGCAGCACGAGGTCCACGATCTGCAGGTCCTGCTTCTCGAAGGGAATGGTCGCGTCGAACACGATGACGACGGTTTCGGCAAAGCGGATCGCGCGCAGGCCGTCTGCCACGGAGAGCTTTTCGAGCTTCTCCGTCACCTTGGCCTTGCGGCGCATGCCGGCGGTGTCGAACATCTTGATGGTGCGGCCGCGCCAGTCCCACTCCACCGAGATGGAGTCGCGGGTGATACCGGCCTCCGGGCCGGTCAGCAGCCGGTCCTCGCCGAGGAAACGGTTGATCAGCGTCGACTTGCCGGCATTGGGACGCCCGACGATCGCGACACGCAGCGGCTTGGTGTCGTCATAGGCGGGCTCTTCCTCCGCCTCTTCGGTGCCGGGTTCGGCGCGGGGAATGTCAACATTGGTCTCGGCTTCGTCTGCCGGCTCCGGAAAGGCGACGTCCTCCCCCACGGCCTCGACGATCGCATCGCGGAGATCGATCATGCCCTGGCCATGCTCGGCGGAGATCGGAACCGGCTCTCCGAGGCCGAGCGTGAAGGCATCGTAGAAACCGCCATCCGAGCCGCGCGCTTCCGACTTGTTGGCGACGAGCACCACCGGCTTGCCACGCTTGCGCAGGAGTTCGGCCAGCGTCTGGTCGACGGGCGTGAGGCCAGACTTCGCGTCGACCACGAAGAGCGTCAGGTCCGCCTCGTCGATCGCAAGCTCCGTCTGCGCGCGCATGCGGCCCTGCAGGGTTTCCGGGCCCGCCTCCTCGAGGCCGGCGGTATCGATGATCTCGAAGCGCAGATCCACGAGCTTGGCCTGGCCGGGACGCCGGTCGCGCGTTACGCCGGGGGTATCGTCGACAAGCGCCAGCTTCTTGCCAACCAGCCGGTTGAACAGCGTGGACTTGCCCACATTGGGGCGCCCGACAATGGCGACGGTGAAGCTCATGGGCTCGTTTCCTTTTAAGGCCGGTGACGGCTCTTCTTGTTCTTGTCGCCGGTCCGGAAAGGCCCGGCGAAGTCACGTCTTTCGGTTGGGTGCGGCTCAGGCCTTGCCGGATGCAGTGATGACGTCGAGCAGCATTTCCGCCCGGCGGCCCACATTGCGCGGCGTGTCCTTGTCCTTGATGATCGCCTCGAACCAGTCCTTGGCGCGCTTGTAGTCGCCGAGACGGTAGGCAGCCACGCCGAGCGCCTCGCGCGCGGAATGGCGCAGCGGATTGGTCGTCGCCGTCAGCGCTTCGGCCTCGGCGGAAACCTGCTCATAGGTGCCGGTATCGGCGAGCAGCCAGGCGGCGCGCAGATGGGCAGCGTCCTGAATGGCGGCCGGAATCGCACCGTCCTTGGCGATGGCGGAATAATCCGCGATCGCACCCGGCTTGTCGCCCTTCTCCGCCTTCAGCGCGGCAGCGCGCATGCGGGCGAGCACGGGATAGGAGGCAAAGCCGTCCTGCTCCAGCTTGTCGAGCGCGGCAAGCGCCTCATCCGGCTTGTTCGCCTTGGCAAGGTCGGTCGCGGCCAGGAACCGGTCGCCGGAGGCGGATGCCTGCGTGGACTGCCAGTAGCTGTAGGCGCGTTCGCCGGCGGTGCCGATGACGATCAGTCCGGCAAGCCCGATCACGATGCGGCCATAGCGCTTCCAGGCGCCCCGGAACTGGTCCGAACGCAGTTCCTCGTTCACTTCGCGAATAAAGCTGTCGTCGTTGAATGCCATTCCAGTCTCCGGCTGCCTCTGTGAGCCCGCATGTCTGCGGACCACGGTCTTTGGCGCGTTCTACCCATATTTTGCGGGCTTTGTAAGCCCTCTTTCAACAAAGAGCCCTGGGGATTACTGCCCCATGGGGATCGGCACGCCGATCAGCCAATAGTGGAGCCCCTTGATGAGGGCGATGGCAAGCGCCAGGCCGATGACGACGGAGGCGAGATCCCAGATCCAGCCGACGAAGGGACGCTCGGTGATTTCGCCCGCCCGCGCCCGCCGCTTGGCGGCGATCCGCAGCACGACCGCCCAGGCCAGGAAGGCGACGAAGGTCACGATCGAATAGACCTCGCCATTGACCAGCAGATGCGCCAGCGCCCAGACCTTGACCGCCGTGATCAGCGGGTGGCGGGACTTGGTGGCAATGTAACCGGCGGGAAGCACGCTGGAGACGGCCAGGATCAGCGCGATGAGCATCAGCGTCACCGTCACATGCACCATCCAGGGCGGTGAGACATAGAGCGGCTCGCCGCTTTCCAACCGCGCCTGCCCGAAGCCGTAGACGAGAAGCGCAAGCGTCGCGATCGAAAGAACCGAATAGAGGCCCATCCAGGCCGGCTTGCCGAAGCGGGCGATCATGGTCGCGCGCAGATCGGGCGCGAGCACGCGGATGAGGTGAAAGCCAAGGAAGGCGATGAGGCCGATGATGAGGAGGATCATGAATATTTCCGGATCTTGGGGTGCGGCGGATACCGCGTTGTCCTCAAATTAACTATCCGCAAAGGCTGAGGAAGGAAAGATGGGCCGGCTGCGTTCCTATGCCGCCACCAAAGCTTTGCCGCATTCGGCGGGCTTTATTCCGCGACGGAAATTCGAAGGATCATGTCATTGCGCCTGCCGCATCTCGGCCTCGCCGCCCTTTCGCTGATCGCCTCCCCGCTTGCGGCGGCGGAAAAGCCGGACCAGCTCATCATCGTTTCCTTCGACGGCGCGCACGACAATGCCCAATGGGTGAAGAGCCGCACTATGGCGACGCGCACCGGCGCGCATTTCACCTATTTCCTGTCATGCACCTTTCTGAAGGCCTGGGGCACGCCGGAGCAGAAGACCTACAGGGCGCCGCATCACGGGGCCGGCAAGTCGGCGACCGGTTTTGCCCAGACGCGGGCCGAGATCCGCGTGCGGCTCGACCACATCTGGAATGCGCATCTGGAGGGCCACGAGATCGCGAGCCATGCCTGCGGCCATTTTGATGGCGCGGGCTGGAGCGAGGCGGACTGGACGCAGGAATTCACCGCCTTCGAGACCGCGCTCCGGGATGGCTGGACGGTGGCGGGCCATCCCGAGATGGAGCCGAAGGGCTGGCAGGATTTCGTCAAGACCGGCATCGTCGGCTTCCGCGCACCCTATCTCGCCCCTGGTGAGGCGCTGCCGGATGCGGTGCGCCATCACGGTTTCCGCTACGATGCGAGCCTGATCACCAAGGGCCCGGCGCTGCCCGTCCACGACAAGGGCCTGCCGCGATTCGGCCTGCCGCTGATCCCGGAGGGACCGAAGGCGAAACCGGTCGTGGCGATGGACTACAATCTCTACGCCCGCCATTCCGGGCTTTCAGAAGACGCGAGCAGGTCGGCCGAATTCGAGGAGCGCTCGCTCGCCGCCTATCGCAAGGCCTTCGACCGGCAATACGAAGGCGACCGCATTCCGCTGCAGCTCGGCTTCCACTTCGTGGAGATGAATGCCGGCGCCTATTGGCGGGCGCTCGACCGCTTCCTCACCGAAACCTGCCGCAAGCCGGGCGTCGCCTGCGTGTCCTATGCCGAAGCGCTCGACCGGCTGCAGAACCGCCCGGCGATTGCAAGGGCGGACGAAACCGGCCCGGTCAACCCGAGCCGGCTCTGATCATGCCCGCCCTCAGGCGTTGACCGGCTCCTGCTCGATCGCATCGAGTGGCTTGTCCTCGATCTGCGCTTCGAAGGCGCGCAGGCGCTTGTAGATCGAGAGGAGCTCGATGATCGTCGGCCAGACCGAGACGAGGTACTGGAACGAAGAGGCCACCTGCCCGAAGGCACCCGAGATCTGGTTCAGCGCGCCGAGCGTGATCTTGCCGGCGATGATGGACGGGGCCAGAACCAGGATCGAGAACACGTTGTTGATCTGCAGGTAGAAGCTGCGGGCGACGTTGAAATAGAGGTAATGGAAGTAGAGCCGGAAATAGTTCTGGCGCACGTCGTTGAAGAGCTCGGCTACCGTCATCGGATCGGCGCGATCCTCACGGTCCTCACCATAGACGAGCTCCTTGCGGTAGGCCGCTTCGACACGCTGGTTGCGGAATTCCAGCCCCGGCAGCTTGATGCCGACGACGGCGAGAAGCACGGTGCCGAACAGCGACCAGAAGATCGCAGCTGACAGCAGCGGATAGGGAATGGCGCCGACGATTGGCAGTTCCGTCACATTGGCCGAGAGACGGATGAGCACAGGTGTGAACGCGATCAGCGTCATGACGCTGTCGATGAGGCTGACGCCGAGATCTTCCGTCGTGCGGGCGAAACGCATCGTGTCTTCCTGCACGCGCTGAGAGGCGCCTTCGACGGTCCGCAGCTTCGGCCAGTGCGCCATGTAGTAATCGTTCATCGCCTGCCGCCAGCGGAACACGTAGTGGCTCACGAAGAAGCGGGTGACCACCATGACCATGACAGCGACGAGCGCGATGGACAGGAAGATCCAGATCTGGCCGTAAAACTCTTCGGCCGTCACCACCCGCGCCTTGGACACTGCGGCCTGGATCATGTCCCAGAACGGGCCGTACCAGTTGTTGATCGCAACGCTCACCTGCACCTGGAAATAGGTGACGAACAGGATGGCGATCGAGCCGAGCACGGACCAGCGCTGCCAGCGGTGCGGGGAAATGATGAACCAGGCCGCGGCGAAGATGCCCGACATCACAACGAAGTAGATGTAGAACCACAGGAAATCCGGCTGCCAGAACGCGCTGACGCCGATTACTGGCGGCGCATCCGCCGCCGGCTGCGGCATGCCGAGGCTTGTACCAAGATTCTCGCCGCCGAGATACCAGAGTGCGATCGCAATGATCGCCCAGAGTGCAGCAGAAGGAAAGAAAAGGCGCGGATTGGGAAAGAAGGATTTGAACACGGGTTCCGCTCATCGAAAATGGGCCTGCCGGCGGGATCGCCGGCTCGGGGCCGAAGTTTTGCGGACCCTAATGCAAACGCCATCCGGTCTTCAAGTTCGCCGGCGAAACCTTGCGAAGATTTAATCGGGAACCCGTCCCGGGGCGATGAGGGCGCCGAGCGCGAGCATGGCGGCGGAGAGAAGGCTCGCGAGCACATAGGTGCCCGTCCTGTCGACGACGAAGCCGGCGGCGACGGGGCCGACGATCTGACCGAGGCCGAAGGCTGCGGTCATGATGCCCATGACCCGTCGCTGGCTCTGCGGCGCGAGCTGGCGGCCGATCTGCAGGGCATAGGCCGTTGCCACCACGAAGGTGCCGCCGAAGAGCAGACCGCCCGCAAGCGGCGCCATGGCGCCCGGCAGCAGCACCATGACCGCCGAGCCCAGGGCCTCGATCGCCAGGCTCGCCCGGTAGGGGGCATTGAGCCCTGCCCTTCTCACCGCCAACTGCCAGACGAAGAGCGAGGCCATGGCGGCAAAGCCCGTTATCAGCCAGGCGAGAAACTCGACGGTGTGCCCCCCTTGAGACGTTCGCGCCATGACCACCAGAAAGGTCGCCGCAACCACATAGCCGAGGCCGAACAGGCCATAGGACACCGAGAGCCTGACGAGCGGCAGCGTCCACTGGAGCGCCGGTTCCGGCGGCGCGGTCGCGGCCTGGCCTTTCACCCGTGGCAGCAGGGCGTGGACGACAAGCGCTGCGGCAAGCACGATTGCCCCGCCCGCCAGCCATTCCCCGCGCCAGGGCGGCGGGCCGGACGCCAGGGCAACGGCCATGAAGCTGACGAAGGCGGAAAGGGCGATGCCCGCCCCCACGCCGCCGAAATGCATGGCCTGTATGGCCGCATTGCCATGGGCGGCACCAAGCACGATCGAGGATGTGAACACCATGCCGAAGGCGCTCGAAACACCTGCCGCAAAGCGGATGACCATGAAGACGGGCACGCTGCTAGCAAAGGCCATGGCAAAGAGAAAGAGCGCGGTCGCAAGAAGCGCCGTCAGCGCCACCAACCGTTCCCGTCCTGCCGCCCATTTGCCGGAGGCGCCGATGGCGCCCAGAAGGTAGCCTGCGAAATTGGCGGCGGCGATCGTGCCGGCATCGCCTGCGGTCAGGTGAAGATCCGCCATCATGCCCGGCAGGATGGGCGTATAGGAGAAGCGCCCGAAGCCCATCAGGCAGGCCATGGCCAGCGCCCCGCCAAGGCCGATCCGGATGCCGGCGCTCGTTTCCAGTCGATCAGTCGTCATGCCTTGGTCCTGCGCTTCCCGACGGGAAATGACAAACGCCTTCGCGTGATTCTGTCTTCAGCGGAATTGAAGAATGTGGGAATACGGCCGCCGCCGTGAAAAAAGGGACCTCACTCCGCCAGCGTGAGGATCAGCGGCCCGTTCTTCGTGGCCACCACGGTATGCTCGAACTGCACGGTCATGGCGCGAGGGTCGCTGAAGAGCGTCCAGGGGTCCTCGCCGTCCACCGCCCACTGCCCGCCCATGGAAAGGAAGGGCTCGATGGTGAAGACGAGGCCGTCTTCCATGATGCGGTTTTCTTCCGGATCCGGCCAGGTGGAAAGCTCCGAGGGTTCTTCGTGCAGGGAGCGGCCGACGCCATGGCTCGCGAGGTTCTGGATCAGCGTGTAGCGGTTCTTCGCCGCAAAGGTGCCGATCGCCTTGCCGATATTGGCGAGCGGCTGGCCGGAGCGCACCTGGTTCAGCCCCATCCACAGCGCCCGCTTGCCGTCGCGCACCAGCCGTTCGGCCTTGCCATGCACCGGCGGCACGGCGAAGGAGGCACCGGTATCGGAGAAGAAGCCATCCTTGACGGCGGAGACGTCGATATTGACGAGATCGCCGGGCTCGATCACACGCGTGCCGGGAATGCCGTGGGCCACTTCCTCATTTACGGAAATGCAGGTCGCGCCCGGAAACTGGTAGCAGAACTCCGGCGCGGACTGTGCGCCTGCCTCTTCCAGGATCTTCCGGCCGATCGCATCCAGCTCGGCCGTCGTGATGCCGGGGCGGAGCGCCTCGCTCATCGTCTTCAGCGCATCCGCGCAGATGCGGCCGATGGCCTTCAGCTTGTCGAGTTCGTCGTCGGTGGTCACGATCATGGAAGAAAGGCAGTCCTGTTGCCGGTTGTGCCGGCTCGGTCAGCCCGCATGCTTTTGCGGCGATTTGGGTCTTCAGGCCTGATCCGTCAATGCTTTTCTGACCATGGGCGCCACTTTCGTACCGAAAAGCTCGATCCCGCGCATGATCTCCGCATGCGGCATGGGGCCGATCGCCATCTGCAGCAGGAAGCGGTCGTTTCGGAAGAGCCTGTGATGGGCGACGATCTTCTCCGCCATTTCCTCCGGCGAGCCGATGAAATAGGCGCCGTTCGGGCCGCGCTGCATGTCGAATTCGCGCCGGCCGCTCGGTCCCCAGCCGCGCTCGCGGCCGATGCGGTTCATGACCTCGGTATGCGGGCCGAAATAGATGTCCGCCGCCTTCTCGGTGGTATCGGAGACGAAGCCGTGGACGTTGATCGAGGTCTTGAGCGTCTTCGGATCCTGCCCGGCCTTCTCGGCTGCATTGCGGTAGAGGTCGAAGAGCGGCGCAAACCGGCGCGGCTCGCCGCCAATGATGGCGATCGCCAGCGGCAGGCCGAGATAGCCCGCGCGCGCCACCGATTGCGGCGTGCCGCCGACGGCGATCCAGACCGGCAGCTCCTCCTGCAGCGGCCGCGGATAGACGCCGCGCTCGCTGACGGGCGCCCGCGTCTGGCCGTTCCAGGTCAGGATCTCGCTCTCGCGGATCTTGAGCAACATGTCGAGCTTTTCGGAGAAAAGGATGTCGTAATCGCCGAGGTCGTAGCCGAAGAGCGGAAAGCTCTCGATGAAGGAGCCGCGCCCGGCCATGATCTCCGCCCGGCCATTGGAGAGGAGATCAAGCGTCGCGAACTGCTGGAAGACGCGGACCGGATCATCCGACGATAGCACGGAGACCGCACTCGTCAGCCGGATGGTCTTCGTCCGCGCCGCGGCAGCGGCGAGGATCACGGCCGGCGCGGAGACCGCATAGTCCGGCCGGTGATGCTCGCCGAGCCCGAAGACATCGAGCCCGACCTGATCGGCAAGCTCGATCTCTTCCAGAAGATCCCGCAACCGCCGCTGCCCCTCGGGGCCTTTTCCGCCAGCGGGGTTCGGGTCGACGTCAGCGAAGGTGTAAAGGCCGAGTTCCATGGTGCGCTCCTTATTTCCGGAAGGATGTAAGGTTTTCTCGAGGCGCGGCAAAGGGGACTGTCTCTTATACACATCTCCGAGCCCACGAGACAAGAGGCAATCTCG
>CAMFHT010000115.1 GCA_945952245.1 uncultured Rhizobium sp.
GCCGCAGCGACACCGTCACCGAGACCCTGAAGGTACAGACGGTCGATGGCACCTATGCCGAGATCACGGTCACCGTACACGGCACCAATGATGCCCCGGTCGTCAATGGCTCGGGTTCCGCTCTCGTCAACGAAGGCAGCGGCTCGCATTCCATCGACGCCCTCGCCTTCGCGTCGGATGTCGATTTCGCCGACACGCTGAGTGTCATCGCACCCGAGCTTCCGCCGGGCGTGACCTATGACGCGGCCACCCATAGCTTCGTGCTCAACACGAACCACGCGGATTACAATGAGCTGGGCCGGGATGAAAGTGTCGATGTCGTCGTGAACTACAAGGTCAGCGACGGCCTCGCGAGCACCAATGCCTCGGTCAAGTTCACCGTTCACGGCACCAACGATGCGCCGGTCGTCTCCGCAATCAATGCCAGCACCGTCGACGAGAAGCATGCGCCGGTCGTCCTCAACCTGCTCGCTGGCCAGACCGACCCTGACACGCACGATACCCTGTCTGCGATCAACGTCACGGTCACCGACAATCTCGGCCATGCGGTTGGCTTCACCAGCAATGGCGACGGCACGATTACCATCGACCCGGCCCAGTATGGCAGCCTGAACGATGGCGAGAGCCGGACGCTGACCGTTAACTACGAGGTGTCCGATGGCCTCGCGCACATCGCCAACACGGCGTCGCTCAAGATCACGGGCATCACCGACTACGACGAAAACCATGATGCCGATGCCACCGCGTCTGGCTTCCAGTTCATCTTCGACAACAACAACCCGAACATTCTGCGCGGAAGCCATTATGGCGACGTCATTGCGGGTAACGGCGGTAACGACACCATCTATGGCGGCGCCGGCGACGACATCCTCGACGGCGGCAACGGCATCGATACCATCTGGGGCGGCTCTGGCTGTGATCTGATTACGGGCTCGAACGGCAATGACAGGCTGTATGGCGGCTCGGGCAATGACATCCTCAAGGGCGAACTGGGCAACGACATTCTGGATGGCGGGACGGGGAACGACAGCCTCACCGGCGGACTGGGTGCCGACACGTTCGTCTTCCGCGCAAACTCGGGTCAGGACACGATTTGGGACTTTGGCGGTGGTGACAAGATCCAACTGCTCGGTCTCGGGATCACGGATGCGAACTTCGCCTCGCATGTGCAGATCGTCCAGCACTTCGGTTATGCCGACGTCATTCTGGACGGCAATCCAGCAAACACCATCACCGTGGTCAGCTTCGGTGCAATCGACAAGACGGACTTCCTGTTCGCCTGATTTCGCGAAATCTCAACCTCACCAGCCGGGCTGCTCTCAGCCCGGCTTTTTTCATGCCTGCCATCACCAGTGTGAATCGATGGTCGAGAATCGATTCGAATTTCTCACTGGACGAAAAGGTGTGCAGAGACGATTCTCGCGCCATGAGCCAGATCGCCTTCCACCTCTATGTCGAGCGCCGCGACGCAAGCCGCAATATGGCCCGCTTCTACGCCCTTTCGCTGGAGCACACGCTCTTCGGCCTTGCGCTCTCTCGCCGGTATGGCAGAATAGGCACGCATGGGCGGGAGCTGATCGAATATCCTGAAACGGTGGACGTCGCCATCGAACGGTTTCTCAACCTTGCAAGAACCAAGCGCCGCCGCGGTTATGCAGTGAGGTCCAGCACCTGTTGACAGCTGTCAACCGAACGCGAAGCAAAGGGTCTCGTTGACAGCTGTCAACCGGTTCATCTCCGCCCAGGATGGCGGATCATTCCTTAACCACCTGTTAACCAAAAACAACTTGACCCGACTCGGAACATGTCTCACGCTTTGTTACGGAAAGCGGCGGATATGATCTCATTCGCCGTAAGTGAGCGCGAAGCCTGTATGTATCTCTGAAATCGTAACTGCGGTGACAGAGAGAATCGGCTAGCCTCTGGGCATAGGCGGCGTCGTGGCATCCATGAAGGGGCCGGCGCTGCTCGTTTATGGAGACCTACGGATGGCCATGCCACCGGATCATGCCCTTGCCGGCGCGGCGCCAAAACTCCCTCCGGCGGATGAAACCATCGCCGCGGACGCACACGCACTGTCCGTGCAGCTGAAGGCGATGCGCGAGCGGCTGTTCCCGCCGGCCTCGCAGAAGACGTTGCGCAGTTTTTCCTCCGTCGAGGCCGCGAAGCTGATCGGCGTGTCTGATGGTTATCTCCGCCAGCTGTCCCTGGCAGGGGAGGGACCGCAGCCGGAGATCGGTGCGGGCGGGCGGCGATCCTATTCGCTGAAGGATATCGATGCGCTTCGCCATCACCTCGCCGAGCAGGCGCGCGGCAAGGGCAACGAGGCAAAGGCGCGTGCCTACGTGAAATGGCGGGATCCGGCCCGTGGCGAACACCTGCAGGTCATTTCCGTTACCAACTTCAAGGGCGGCTCGGGCAAGACCACGTCCTCGGTCCACCTTGCCCAGCATCTGGCGCTGACGGGGCACCGGGTTCTCGCGATCGACCTCGACCCGCAGGCCTCGCTCTCTGCGCTGTTCGGCTACCAGCCCGAACTCGATCTCTCGGGCAATGATACGATCTACGGCGCCATCCGCTACGACGCGGAAGTGCGGCCGCTGCAGGAGATCATCCGCAAGACCTATTTCCACGGCCTGGATCTCGTGCCCGGCAATCTGGAGCTCCAGGAGTTCGAGCATGCCACGCCCAGGGCGCTTGCCGAGCGCAGGCCCGGCGATGCTCATTCTCTCTTCTTCACCCGCGTGCAGGCGGCATTGGAAACCGTGGCTGACCAGTATGACGTCGTCGTCATCGATTGCCCGCCGCAGCTCGGTTATCTCACGCTCTCGGCGCTCTGCGCGTCCACCTCCGTTGTCGTGACCGTGCATCCGCAAATGCTTGATGTCGCCTCGATGAGCCAGTTCCTGTTCATGACCTCGGATCTGCTCGGCGTGGTGCGCGAGGCAGGTGGCCAGCTGAACTTCGACTTTCTCCGCTATCTGGTCACCCGTTACGAGCCGCATGACGGCCCGCAGGCGCAGATCGTCGGTTTCCTCCGCTCTCTTTTCGGCGAGCGCGTGCTCACGGCACCCATGGTGAAATCGACAGCCGTTTCCGATGCTGGTCTCACAAAACAGACGCTCTACGAGGTCGGCCGCGAGAATTTTTCGCGCGGTACTTATGACCGGGCGATGGAGTCGCTTGAAGCGGTCAACAGCGAGATCGAAGCGCTGATCCACGCCGCATGGGGGCGCGCATGACACAGCGCGACCGCAAGAATTCCCTGAAGGCCCTGTTCGGCGGCGACGTCACGCTTTCGCCGGCTGCTCCACCTGAAGCAGGGGAGGGGGAGGGAAGGGCGCCCGAGACCAAATCCATGGAAATCCCCCCCGCCACGGGGCAGGGGGCGTCCGCTCCGCTCACGAGCGCAAGCCCGCCGAGCCGCACATCCTCCGGCGCGGTAAAGGCCATGGGCCTTTCGCTTTCGTCGATCGCCAAGGAGGCCGAGGAGGCGCGGACGCTGCGCGAGGCCTTGAGCCAGGGCGAGACGATCATCGCGCTCGACCCGGCAAAGATCGAGACCTCCTTCGTCACCGATCGCCTCAGCGACGAGGAGCGGGACGATCCCGAATTTCTTCAGCTCGTCGAGAGCATCAGGGAAAGCGGCCAGCAGGTACCGATCCTGGTGCGGCCGTCCGCATCGGGGGAGGACCGCTATCAGGTCGCCTATGGCCACCGTCGCCTAAAGGCCGCGCGGCGGCTGGGCCAGCCGGTCCGCGCCATCGTCAGGGCACTCTCGGACGACGAACTCGTGCTTGCCCAGGGCAAGGAAAATGCCGAGCGGCGCAACCTCTCCTTCATCGAGCGCGCCCTGTTCGCGCAGACATTGGTTGCCAAGGGGTTCGACCGCAAGCTTGTGGGCGATGCGCTCGGCGTGGACAAGACCGAACTCTCTCGCCTCCTGCAGGTGGCCGATGGCATTCCGCCGCGGGTCGCGAGAGCGATCGGGCCCGCGCCCAGGATCGGGCGCCCGCGCTGGATGGCGCTGGCCGAGCTCTTCGCCAACGACAACGGGGCCCAGGCCGCCAAGGCCGAGGACGAGATCGCCGGCGATGCCTTCCGCGAGACGGATACGGACAGCCGCTTCCAGCGTCTGTTCGAGCGCCTCAGCAGGCCGAAGCAGGTGGAGGCCGCAACGGGCGTCGACACTGATCTGACGCGCCCTGACGGGCGTCCGCTGGCAAGACTGTCGCGGCGGGGGAGGGGTGTCACCCTTCGCTTTGCCGAGGAGACCGAGGAAGATTTCATCGCCGCCTTCGGCGCGGAGCTCGAGGCTGCCTATGCGGCCTGGCTTGCGAAGACAGGTGGCAGCAAGGGCAAGAAGAAGGGCTAGGCCCAATGAGGCCGGCCATCATACTGCAAAGATCGAACGAAGAAAGGACAATCGCGAGACAAGAAAAAAGGACTCCCAGAACGTCACCGCCCCGGAAGCCCTCTCAAACGTAGCAATTCGAGAGAATCATTTCGGTCCATCAAAGTCAAGAGTCGCGAGCACATTCCGCTTCGCGAAACGAAAAAACACGGCCTTCAGGAAGACGGGAACCGCACCAGGGCCGATTGAACCGCGATGACGAAGCTGGGTCCGCTTGCCTCCTGACCAAGGGGACCTGACATGATGAACCACCATGTGACGACGCCGTTCGGCGGCGGCCGGATGACTGCGCGCAGCTTTCTGCAGCAGAAGGCGGCGGCAGAACGGCAGGAAGAACTGCGCCAGGCAGAGGGCGGTAACGATACCGGCCGGACGGACAAATGGGCTTTGCTCTCGGCGCTGACAGAGGCGCGCGAGACCTTCGGGCTTGGCGACCGCACGCTGTCAGTGGTGGAGGCGCTCGTCTCCTTCGCACCAGGGCGGGAACTCGACGGCCGCGCGCCGATCGTCGTCTTCCCCTCGAACCGCGCGCTTTCGGCCCGCACCCGCGGCATGGCGCCGTCCACCATCCGCCGGCATCTGGCGGCGCTGGTGAAGGCCGGCCTCATCTTCCGCCGCGACAGTCCGAACGGCAAGCGCTATGCGGTGAAGAACGATCACGGCGCGCTGGACGAGGTTTTCGGGTTCGATCTGGCACCGCTTGCGCTCGCTGCCGCCGCAATCTTTGCTGCAGCCGAGCGGGTGCGCGAGGAGGAGCGCCGTCTGAAGCGTCTGCGGGTCGAGATCTCGCTTCACCACCGCGACATCGCCAACATCATCGCGACAGCTCTGGAAGAGGGCAGGGCAGGGGACTGGGAAGGATATGCCGCCCGTTTCGCCATGCTTTCCCCGCGCCTGCGCCGGCGCGATGCCAGCGAGCTGCTCAGCGCACGGCTCGAAGGCCTGGCCGCGCTTCGCCGCGAGGTCGAAAACGCTTATCTTTCAAGTCTTTCAGAACAGGAAATGAGCGCCAATGAGCACCATGGCGAGCGCCATCATCATAATTCAAAAACGAACCACATTCTTGAATTAAACGGCAATGAAGTTGAAGAAGGCAAAGCTGCGGACGAAAAGCCTGCCCGTGAAACCAAGGCGCTTCGCCTCAACCTCGGGCGGATCCTGAAGGCCTGCCCGCAGATCGCCGACTATGCGCCCTCAGGCGTCGCGAGCTTCGCGGATCTTTCCCGAACTGCCAATCTGGTCCGCTCCATGCTGGGAGTTTCCCCAGATGCGTGGAAAAGAGCGGAAACGGTGATGGGCCGGGAAGCGGCGGCGGCGATAGTAGCAATGATGCTGGAGCGGGCGGAGGAGATCCGCTCTCCGGGCGGCTATCTCCGCAGCCTGACGGCCAAGGCAGAGGCCGGGTCTTTCAGCCTCTTGCCGATGCTGCAGGCGCTGGAGCGGGCAAGGGAATGAACGCTTCTGCGCGGCATGGCTCACAGGGCGTTACACGCATCTTGCCACCGGACGGGAGTGCGACCGGTGATGTTAGCTGTTCTCTCTAAATTAACCGGAATGGTTATATGGTGGTATGGTTTTAACATTACCGTCCGGCTGACCGCAGTCGGACGTCAAGAGAGTGCGGGTGCATGCGCAAGCTGACGGATTTTCTGAAGGTCCCGAACGACAACCCGGCACTGACGCTTGCCCAGTTCGAGGCCTTTTCGAAGCAGGTTCCGCTTCTCTACTTCATCCTGCTCACCAATATGATGGCGCTCGCCTGGACGCATCGGGCCGTCGCGCCGTTCTGGCTCGTCGGTTTCATTCCGGGCCTCCTCGGCGTGGTCTTCATTGTCAGGGCCTTCGGCTGGATCCGCAACCGCGATGTGAAGCTCAGCCCGGAACAGGCCTATGCCAAGCTCCGCTCCACCAACCGGCTTGCGGCACCGATCGCATTCGGTTGCACCGCCTGGTCGATGGCGCTGATGCCCTATGGCGACGCCTACCAGCAGGCGCATGTTGCCTTCTTCATGGCGATCACCGTCATCGGTGTGATCTTCTGTCTGATGCACCTGCGCTCGGCGGCGCTGATGGTCACCGTGCTTGTCAACGTGCCGTTCATTTTCATGATGCTCGCCAATGGCCAGCCGACCTTCGTCGCGACCGGCGTCAACGTCGTTCTCGTCACCATGGCGATGATTGCCGTGCTGCTGACCCATTACCGCGATTTCCGGCGCATGGTGCTGGCCAGCCAGGCGCTCGAAGCCCAGCAGGCGGCACTCACCGCGCAGAACCGCGAAATGCAGCGGCTTTCCGACGAGAACCTCCGGCTCGCAAACATGGACAGCCTGACGCTGCTTCCGAACCGCCGCAGTTTCTTCGACGTCCTCCACCGCGCCTTCGACCGCGCGACCGACACCGGCTCGCGTCTGTCCGTCGGGGTGCTCGACCTCGACGGGTTCAAGCCTGTCAATGATCTCTATGGCCACGCGGCCGGCGACAGGGTTCTGGTGGAGATTGGGCGGCGGCTGATGGAGCTCACGGAGCCGGACTTTTCCATCTACCGCCTCGGCGGTGACGAATTTGCAGTCATCCACCAGGGCCCGCATGACGAGGACGATCTGAGGCGGCTGGGTGAGGGGATCTGTCAGGCGATCGCGGTCGGTATCGACGTCGGCACGGCCATGGTGAACGTTACGGCCTCCGTCGGTTTTGCCGTCCACCCCGAAATCGGTACCAGCGCCCAGGATCTCTACGAGCGCGCCGATTATGCGCTCTACAATGCCAAGCGCAACAACCGCGGCGGCATCGTCATGTTCAACACGGCGCAGGCGCTGTCACTCACCCGCTACCGGCAGGTGGAAGAGGCGCTGCTCGCCGCCGACCTCGAGCGCGAGCTGTCACTGGTCTTCCAGCCGATCTTCGACGTCAGCGACGACAGCCTCGTCGGCTTCGAGGCGCTCGCCCGATGGACGAGCCCGGTGCTGGGGCGCGTCTCTCCGGCAGAATTCATCCCGATTGCCGAGCACAATGGCCGCATCAGCCTGATCACCCGCCATCTGCTGAAGACGGCCCTTTCGGAGGCAGCGACATGGCCGGGGGATTGCTTCCTTTCCTTCAACCTCTCGCCGCATGATCTTGCGACGCCGGAAAGCGTGCTGCGCATCATCGCTGTGGTGGAAGCGAGCGGTTTTGACCCGAAACGGATCAATTTCGAGATCACCGAGACCGCGGTTACCCGCGATTGCGCGCAGGCGACGAAATCAATCGATCTCCTGAGGCTCATGGGCTCCGGTATTTCGCTCGATGATTTCGGGACCGGCTATTCGAGCCTCAACCATGTCCACAAGCTGCCGCTCTCCAAGATCAAGATCGACGGCAGCTTCGTCAGCCAGATAGACAGCCGGCCTGCAAGCTACAAGATCGTGAAGTCCGTGCTGGCGCTCTGCGAGGACATGGGGCTGGAAGCCATCGTCGAAGGCGTCGAGACCGAGGCGGAACTGCAGGTGCTGAAGGACATGGGCGTGGAAGTCGTCCAGGGCTTCCATTTCTCGAAGCCGGTCGACGTCGACGAGGCCCGCAAGCTGCTGCAGGACCGGCTGGATGCGCTTGCGGAATCCCGAAAGGTGAAGATCTCGGGCAGCGGCGTGGCCTGAATCGCCGCTTCCACGCTCACGCGGCTTCACTCTCGTTCAGCCGCATGGCGCGAATTGCCTCGGCGATCTGTTCCATTTCGTCCGCGAGCGGGTTGGACCGTCGCCAGACCATGCCGATGCTCCTGGTCGGCTGCGGGTTCGGCAGGCGCGCGATCGAAACCGCTGCGGAGCGGATTTCCATGGGCACGGCGATTTCCGGAATGAGGGTCACGCCGATCTCCGCCCCGACCATCTGCACGAGCGTCGAGAGGGAACTGCCCTCGATCAGGTTCCGCGAGGGCGCGGCGGCGATGCGGCAGAAGGCGATGGCCTGGTCGCGGAAACAGTGCCCCTCCTCGAGGAGAAGAAGCCGCATGTCCTGCAGTGCATCCACCGCCGGTACGGGCTCCGCCTCGTCCTTGCGAGGCCTTACGAGCACGAAATCCTCCTCGAACAGCAGCGCTTCCGCAAGCGAGGGCTCAGCCGCGGGAAGCGCCACGATTGCAGCATCCAGCCGGCCTTCGGTCAGGTCCGCCATCAGCTTGCGTGTCACCGCCTCGCGGGGCATGACGTCGAGCTTGGGAAAGCGCGCGTTCAGTCCCTTGATGATGCGCGGCAAGAGATAGGGTGCGACCGTCGGGATCAACCCCAGGCGGAACTGGCCCATGAACGGGCTACGCGAGGCACGCGAGAGATTGCCGAGTTCGTCCACCGCCTGCAGGATGTCCCGCACCCGCTGCGCGAACTGCTCGCCGAGGGGCGTCAGGCGCACCTGCCGTGCCGTCCTCTCCAGAAGAGGCGCACCCACCAGCTCTTCCAGCTCCTTGATCTGCACGGAAAGCGCCTGCTGGGAGATCGCGCAATCGGCGGCGGCGCGACCGAAATGGCCGTGGCGGGCCATGGCTTCGAAATAGCGGAGCTGTTTCATCGAGACGTTGTTCATAGGAAAAAATTATCGCGCCTATCGGAAAATGCAATTTTATTTTATGAACCCGATCTCCTACAACAGCGCCATCAGCCGCTGTCACGGGACGGTTGCCCGGTGGGCCTATGCTAGGCAGTCCCGTCCAGCACATCAAACAGGGAGGGTTAGAACCCATGAACGAACACGCGAAGATCGTCGGCAAATGTCCCGTTGCCCATGGCGGCCATACGTCCCGCCAGGCGTCGAACACCGACTGGTGGCCGAACGCCCTCAACCTCGACATCCTGCACCAGCACGATACCAAGACCAACCCGCTCGGCCCGACCTTCAACTATCGCGAAGAGCTGAAGAAGCTCGACGTGGAGGCGCTGAAGTCCGACCTCAAGGCGCTGATGACCGACAGCCAGGAATGGTGGCCGGCGGACTGGGGCCATTACGGCGGCCTGATGATCCGCATGGCCTGGCATTCCGCCGGCTCCTACCGCACGGCAGACGGCCGCGGCGGCGCGGGCACCGGCAACCAGCGCTTCGCCCCGCTGAACTCCTGGCCCGATAACGTCAATCTCGACAAGGCGCGCCGCATTCTCTGGCCGATCAAGAAGAAGTACGGCAACAAGATCAGCTGGGCCGACCTGATGATCCTCGCCGGCAACATGGCCTATGAGAGCATGGGCCTGAAGACCTTCGGCTTCGCATTCGGCCGCGAAGACATCTGGCATCCGGAAAAGGACGTCTATTGGGGCGCCGAAAAGGAATGGCTTGCGCCCTCCGACACGCGTTATGGCAGCGTCGACAAGCCGGACAGCCTGGAAAACCCGCTCGCCGCCGTGCAGATGGGCCTCATCTACGTGAACCCGGAAGGCGTGAACGGCAAGTCCGACCCGCTGAAGACTGCGGCCATGATCCGCGAGACCTTTGCCCGCATGGCGATGAACGACGAGGAAACCGTGGCGCTCACCGCCGGCGGCCACACCGTCGGCAAGACCCACGGCAATGGCGATGCCAAGCAGATCGGCCCCGATCCGGAGACCGCCGACATCGACCAGCAGGGCCTCGGCTGGGCGAACCCCGTCAAGTCCGGCAAGGGCCGCTACACCGTATCGAGCGGCCTCGAAGGCGCCTGGACCACGCATCCGACCCGCTGGGACAACGGCTTCTTCGAAATGCTGTTCAACCATGAGTGGGAGCTGCGCACCAGCCCGGCCGGTGCCCGCCAGTGGGAGCCCGTCAACATCCGCGATGAAGACAAGCCGGTCGACGTGGAAGATCCGTCCATCCGCCACAATCCGATGATGACGGATGCGGACATGGCGATGAAGGTAGACCCTGTTTACCGCGAGATCTCGCTGAAGTTCATGAACGACCATGCCTACTTCTCTGAAGTCTTCGCCCGCGCCTGGTTCAAGCTGACCCATCGCGACATGGGCCCGAAGGTCCGCTACATCGGCCCGGACGTGCCGGCGGAAGACCTTATCTGGCAGGACCCGGTTCCGGCCGGCCGCAAGGACTACGACGTTGACGCCGTCAAGGCGAAGATTGCCGCAAGCGGTCTCACCCAGACCGAGCTTCTGACGACTGCCTGGGACAGCGCCCGCACCTATCGCGGCTCGGACATGCGCGGCGGCGCGAACGGCGCCCGCATCCGTCTTTCTCCGCAGAAGGACTGGGAGGGCAATGAACCGACCCGTCTCGCCCGCGTTCTCGGCATCTACGAGAAGATTGCGGCCGAGACCGGCGCAAGCATTGCCGACGTCATCGTGCTCGGTGGCAATGTCGGTCTCGAACAGGCGATCAAGGCAGCCGGGCTCGACCTCAAGGTGCCCTTCGCACCGGGTCGCGGCGATGCCTCGCAGGAACAGACCGACGTTGAGAGCTTTGCCGTTCTCGAGCCGATCCACGATGGTTACCGCAACTGGCTGAAGCAGGACTATGCGGTCAGCCCCGAGGAACTGCTGCTCGACCGGAGCCAGCTGCTCGGCCTGACCGCGCACGAGATGACGGCCCTCATCGGCGGCATGCGCGTGCTCGGCCTCAACCACGGCGGCGCCAAGCACGGCGTGTTCACGAACCGCGAAGGCGTTCTCACCAACGACTTCTTCGTGAACCTGACGGATATGGCCAACACCTGGAACCCGGTCGGCGCCAATC
>CAMFHT010000116.1 GCA_945952245.1 uncultured Rhizobium sp.
AGTATCTGCCGCTTCTCCCCCGTCTCGACCAGCCGCCCGCCCTGCATGACGGCGATGCGGTCGCAGGTCTGGGCGACGATGCCGAGGTCATGGGTGATGAGGATGACGGAAAGGCCGTGCCGGGCTCGAAGGTTGAGGATCAGTTCGAGGATCTGTGCCTGGATGGTCACGTCGAGGGCGGTCGTGGGTTCGTCCGCGATCAGGATCTTCGGATTGCACGAAAGGGCAGCCGCGATCATCACCCGCTGGCGCATGCCGCCGGAAAACTCGTGCGGATAGTTGTCGTATTGGCGGGCCGGATCGGTGAACCCGACTTCGGCCAGCATATCGATGGCTGCCGACCGGGCAGCCTTCGCATCGAGCCCCCTGTGGAAGCGGATGCCCTCGGCGATCTGCTCGCCCACCTTCATGACCGGGTCGAGATGGCTGGTCGGGTTCTGGAAGATCATGCCGATCTCGCTGCCGCGAACCGAGAGCATGTCGGACGGGCTGGCGGTCGCGAGATCACGCGCCCCGAGATGAATGGAGCCGCCGGTGATTACCAGCCGGCTTGAGGGCAGGAGCCGCATGACCGCTCGACAAAGAAGGCTCTTGCCCGAGCCGCTTTCGCCGACGAGGCCTAGAATCTCGCCCTCCATCAGATCGAGCGAGACGTGATCGATGAGCGTGCGCTCCGGCGACACGCCCTTAAGCGTGACGGAGAGATCGCGGATAGAAAGAAGCGGCCCCGTCATTCGTGCACTCCGAGCAGATCGCCCAGCGCGTCTCCAAGCAGGCTGAAGGCGAAGGCGAGGACGACGATGGAAAGGCCGGGGAAGAGCGTGATCCACCAGGCCGTCGTCACGAAAGGCTGGCCCTCCGCGACCATGATGCCCCATTCCGCCGTCGGTGGCTGCACACCGAGTCCGAGATAGCTGATCGCCGCACCGTTGAGGAGCACGAGCACTGCATCCGACATCACGAAGACCAGAGAGCCGGCAACCGCATTCGGCAGCAGATGGCGGAACATGATCCTCATGCGCCCGAAGCCCAGGCTGACGGCAGCCATGGCATAGTCGCTGTTCTTGAGCACCAGGATCTGCGCCCGTACGAGCCGCGCATAAGAAACCCAGCCCACGAGCGCCATGGCGATGTAGAAGCTGGTGAGACCCGGACCCAGGATCGCGATGATCGACAGCATCAGCACGAGGAAGGGGAAGGCGAGGATGATGTCGATGATGCGCATGAAGATCGCATCGACGATACCGCCGAAGAACCCGGCAATGGTGCCGATCAGAGTGCCGATGACGAAGGGAAAGACGACGCCGATGAAGGCCATCTGCAGGTCGATGCGCGTGCCCCAGATGACGCGGGACAGGATGTCGCGACCGAAGTTGTCGGTGCCGAAGGGATGGGCGAGCGAGGGCGGCTGCAGTCTCAGGTCCGCCATCTGTACGACGGGATCGAAGGGCGCGACGAGCGGGGCGAGAAGCGCAATCAGCACGAAGAAGCCCAGCATGCCAGCACCCAGCACCAGCGTCGCATGGCTGCCGAGACGCTGGCGCAGCGACGGCATGAACGGGATGGGGGTGGAGGAGATACTCATAGTTTCACCCGCGGATCGAGCGTAACGGTGATGATGTCGGCGAGGAAGTTCACGAGCACGGTTCCGCAGGCAAAGACCATGGCGACGCCCTGCACCACCATGTAATCACGGGAAAAGATCGCCCTGACAAGCAGTTGGCCCATGCCGGGCAGTGCGAAGACGCTTTCCACGACGACCGTTCCGCCGATCAGCCAGCCGATGTTGACGGCGAGCAGGTTGATGGTCGGCACCAGCGAATTCGGCACCACATGCCGCCAGAACACCACGCTTTCCGGCATGCCGCGCGCCCGCGCCGCCGTCGCGACGTCCGAACGCAGCTGCTCGATCATGGCGGCACGGAGGCTGCGGGTGATGACGGCGGAGAGCGAAAGCGCGATGGTGAGGCTCGGCAGCGCGAGATACCAGAGCCGGTCCGTCATGGTATTGCCGTAGCCGGAGACGGGGAAGAGATCGAGCTTCACGCTGAAGAAGATGATCAGCATCAGGCCCAGCCAGAAGGGCGGAAAGCCGATGCCCGCGGTGGAGACGATCCGTACGGCGTGATCGGGAAGCCGGCTTTGCCGGCGCGCTGCGATGGCCGACATCGGCACCGCGATCAGGATCGAGAGCAGCACGCTCGTCAGCACCAGCATCAGCGTCGGCTCGATCCGGGTCATGACCAGTTTAAGCACGTCGATCTTGTAGAGGATGGACTTGCCCATCTCGCCATTCGCAAGGTTGCGGATGAAATAGACGTATTGAAGCCAGATCGGCTCATCGAGGCCGTATTGCTCGCGGATCTTGGCGATCGCCGTCGGCGTGGCACGGGTGCCGAGGATGACGCGGGCAGGATCTCCGGGGATCAGGCGCACCAGCACGAAGGTGATGATGCTGATGCCGAACAGCACGGGCAGCAGTTGCAGGGGCCGGTAGAGGACGAACTTGTATCGGTGCATGGTGTCCTTATTCGCCTCGGTCTTGCCGGTTCATTCCGCACATCCCGCTCAGCCCCCCGAGCGGTGCCGGGCGAGGAAGCCCAGCAAAGCAGGATAATAATCCGCCGGGTTTTCGTAGAATGGCATATGGCTCGCGTTTCGGAAAACCTCCAATTGCACATTCTTCAATGCATTTTTCATGCGCATGGCGCAGGCGGGGGTCAGTTCGTCATGCTCGCCTGTCGTGATCAGCACCGGCATGTCCAGCTTCGGAAGGTCGGGAATCCGGTTCCAGTCCTTGAGATTTCCGGTGTAGAGAAACTCGTTCGGACCCTGCATGGTCATGTACGGACCCATGTTCCAGTCGTCGAGCGAGCGGCGGACGGGGGCCGGCCAGTCCGGCAGGCGGCAGACGTGGCGATAGTTCAGGATGGTGATCGCGGCCAGGTATTCCGGATGGTCGATGGTTCCCTGTGCTTCGTGCTTCTGCATCATGGCGACGGTTTCGGAGCCCAGCGCTGCCCTCAGCCGTTCGAGCTCGGTCACGAGATGCGGCATGTCGGCGACGGTGTCTTCGAGAATCAGCGTCTTCAGGTTTTCCGGATAGGTCAGCGCGTAATCGATCGCGAGCCAGCCTCCCCAGGAATGGCCGAGCATGTGCACCCGACCGAGATCGAGCGCCTTGCGTACCGTTTCCGTCTCCTCGACGTAGCGGGCGATCGTCCACAGCGAGGCATCGTCGGGGCGATCCGAGCGTCCGGTGCCGAGCTGGTCGAAGGCGACGACCCGGTATCCGTGGTCGATCAGGCAGGAATGCGCCTCGCGCAGATAATCGCAGGGCAGGCCCGGCCCGCCGTTCAGGCAGAAGACCGTGTCTTCACCCGCGCCGAAGCTGTAGGCGATCACCTTGCGGCCATCGACATCCACCTCGATCGTCTGATCCGGATTGATCTCCCGCCACATGCCGGCCTGCTCCCCTATTCGCTTGACCAAATTTTGTGCACGGCTAATTTTAAAGCAACGACCCCCGTGCGCCAGCTATCAGAAGTGATAGGATGGTCGGGAGATTATTTCGGAGCTTGGCAATGCCGGATGTGATCAGCGCGATGACGGACCTGTTCTTGCGGCGGGAAACTCTCGACGAACGCGTCGACGAAGCCTTCACCGCCATGCGCGGTCTCGGGTTCGAAGGGCTCATCTACGACTATACGCCACGCTCCTCGCACCTCGCCGGGGAAGTCGAAATCCCCTCGCTCCTCAAGCTCCGCAACGTCGCCGATGACATGGCGGACTATTGGTGCGAACGGGGCTATTTCCGCATCGACCCCGTGCAGCGCCTGGCAATTCGCACGACCGTCCCTTTCTTCTGGACCTATGACGCCGGCGTGGAAACGCGCATCAGCCGCTTCCTTACCGATGACACCAAGCCCGTCTGCGATTATCTGCGCGACCACGGCATGATGGCAGGCGTGACCGTGCCGGTGCATATGCCCGGCGGGGATTATGCGACCGTGACCGGCGTCCGCTTCGGCACCTGCCGCGGCATCCGGGAAGAAGCGCTTTCGGCGCTCGCGGATTTCGCGCTGCTTGCCCAGGTCTTCCACGAGGCTGCCTTCGATCTCTTCGACCATACCATTCTCGGCATGCCACCCGTGCGCCTGACGGAGCGCGAATGCGAGTGCCTCACCTATTCCTCGCACGGGCTTTCCGCCAAGGAGATCGCCCGTGTCATCGACCGGTCCGTGCCAACGGTGGTCATGCACCTCAACTCGGCTGCGCGGAAGCTCGGTGCCAGGAACCGCACCCAGGCGGTCGTAAAGGCGGCGCAGCTCAGGCTTCTCGATCGTGGCTCTGCCTATCAGTTGTAATAGCTGACACGGTGCTTCATTGCCGGCTATCCTCGGAGCCTGATCTGATGACATGAGAGGAAAAGCCGTGGCCGAACTGCCGACTGAAGAGGGTTTCGCTCCATTCGGAGACTACCGTACCTGGTATCGCATCACCGGCTCGCTGGACAGCGGGCGTCTGCCGCTCGTCGTCGCCCATGGCGGGCCTGGCTGCACGCATGACTACGTCGACAGCTTCAGGGAGGTCGCCGGTCTCGATGGCCGCGCCGTCATTCACTATGACCAGCTCGGCAACGGCAATTCCACGCGCCTGCCGGAAAAGGGACCGGATTTCTGGACCGTTCAGCTCTTCCTCGACGAGCTCGACAATCTGCTTGCCCATATCGGCATAAAGGATCGATACGCCTATCTCGGCCAGTCATGGGGCGGCATGCTTGGCTCCGAACATGCTGTCCGCCGACCGCCAGGCCTGAAAGCCTTCGTCATCGCCAATTCGCCAGCCAACATGCGAACCTGGGTGGCCGAGGCCAACCGGCTCCGCCGTGAACTGCCGGAGCAGGTGCAGGCGACGCTGCTGCGGCACGAGGAAGCCGGCACGCTGACGGATCCGGAATATATTGACGCATCGAAGGCATTCTACGACCGCCATGTCTGCCGCGTCGTGCCCTGGCCGCCGGAAGTGGCGCGCACCTTCGCGATCATGGAGGAAGACAACACCGTATATCGGCACATGAACGGCCCGACCGAATTCCACGTGATCGGCACGCTCAGGGACTGGTCGATCGAGGACCGGCTGAACCGCATCACGGCGCCGACGCTTCTGATTTCAGGGCGTTACGACGAGGCAACGCCGCTCGTGGTGAAACCCTATGTGGACCACGTGTCCGGCATTCGCTGGGTGGTCTTCGAGCAGTCCAGCCACATGCCGCATGTGGAGGAAAAGGTGCTCTGCCTGAAGACGGTCTCCGATTTTCTCTGCGAGCACGACTGAGGCGCTCGCCGGCTTTCTGCAGATCAAGCCAAAAAAGGAAAAGCCCGCCTTGTGGGGCGGGCTTGGCCGGAGCGGGGAGGGGACGCTCCTGCTGTGGCAGGGCGGGAGGGGTACCCTGCCGGAGAGAGCCTTACTGGATCACCTGAACGACCGTGTAGGTGTTCGGATCGACGATGACGCGCTGCTGGTTCACCACGGCATAGGCATACTCAGGCGCTTCCGGAACCGGGGTCAGCACGACTTCACGCGGGATAGGCTTGCCAACCACGACCGGCTGCTGCACGACGACCGTATCGGCCGGAACCGGCTGCTGCTGGACATAGGTGACGACCTTCTGCGGCGGCGGGTCGATCGCGGTGCCGGCAATGGCGCCGACCACACCACCCACGGCTGCACCAACCGGGCCACCGACGATAGCGCCGGTCACGGCACCACCGGCTGCACCATTGACGGTGCTGTCCTGAGCGGCGGCGCCCGTCGCGAGGGCACCAAGAACGAGAGCGGATACGAGAAGTCGTTTCATTGTCTTTCTCCTTGGGAAGATGTCAGTCGTGACAGCAAAACGACCGGAGCGGCGCTTTGTTCCCGAGGGCGAAGCCTGCTTTTACTTGCAGTGTGCGAGATTGAATGGTTGTCCAACATATAGATTTAACGACTCGCCGGATATTCTGCCGACCATTCGACAGGAGAATTGAAATGGCGCAGTCGTGTGTGGGATGCCGGGATGGCGCGAAGTTCAAGCTGCCGTTCTCGATGGCATTCCAGCCTATCGTGGATCTGAAGACCGGCCGCGTCTTCGGCCACGAGGCCCTGGTGCGCGGTCCGAACGGCGAGGGGGCGGGAAGTGTGCTCTCCGCCGTTGATCCGGAAAGCCGCTATGCCTTTGACCAGCAGTGCCGCGTGAAGGCGATCGAGCTCGCCGCTTCGCTGTTCGATCAGCACGACGACACCAAGCTCTCGATCAATTTCATGCCGAATGCCGTCTACGAGCCCCGGGCCTGCATCCGCCTGACGCTCGCAACGGCGATGACCACGGGCTTCCCCTTGAACCGGATCATCTTCGAGTTCACGGAAAGCGAGGCACTGGATACGGCGCATCTCCTGAACATTCTCAATACCTATCGTGACATGGGCTTCAAGACGGCGATCGATGATTTCGGTGCCGGCCATGCGGGCCTCAACCTGCTCGCCAAGTTCCAGCCCGACATCGTCAAGCTCGACATGGACCTCGTGCGCGGCATTGACACCGACCGCGCCAAGCGCGTGATCGTCGGCCATACCGTCCGCATGCTGGAAGAGCTCGGCGTAACGGTTCTCTGCGAGGGCATCGAGACGCGCGGTGAGCTGCAGGCGGTTGCAGATCTCGGCGTCGAACTTGTACAGGGCTACGTGCTCGCCCGCCCGGCTTTCGAAGCGCTGTCGCCGGTCTCTCCGGTCGGACATCTGCTCGCACTTGCCAGCTGAGAATACGGTACGGCGGCAGACCGTCTCCCTTCGACGGGAACCAATTGCCCGCTCCCACGTTCCCGCTTCCGGCATGATGCCGGCTGGGGAGGGTTACAACAATGATTTCGGACGCGTCGTCCTTGCTGACTTCGTTCTTTTCTGATTACGCCGAGGCCGTCAGTTCGCGTAATCCCTCAGGCTTTGCCGACGCGCATTTCGACCAGTCGCTTCTCTGTCCCATGGACAGACTTCTGCCCTTCGAGTTTGACAAGACGGAACAGCGTGCACTCGCCCGCAGCCAGCAGCAGCGGCAAGCCAGATCAGGGCGGCACGCCGTGTCCTTCGAGATCCGGGACATGGTCGGCGGCCCGCCGCTCGAGGCGCCCGGCCATCTCTACGTCACCATTGCCTGGCACCTGAACGTCCGGCCGCTGGCGCGCAAGACGGGCGAGGACCAGGTCGTCATCGGTTATCTCCTGCGCATGGACGGCGAACGCATCGACATCATCGCGGCCAGCGTCCTCGAGGGCGGTCCCGAAGATGCGGGCGCCGCCGAAGAGAACGAGGCGGATGAGGAATCTGCCTCAAAGAATGGGCTGTCCGCCCGTCACCGCGATGGTGGCGCCGGACACGTAGCTGGATAGCGGGTCCGCAAGCATGACATAGGCGGTCGCCAGTTCCGCCGGCTGGCCGGGGCGCTTCATGGGCACCTGGCTGCCGAATTCCTTCACCTTTTCCGCCGGCATGGTCGAGGGGATCAGCGGTGTCCAGATCGGGCCGGGCGCCACGCAGTTCGCCCTGATGTTCTTCTCCGCCAGCATCTGGGCAAGACCTGCCGTATAGTTCTGGATCGCCCCCTTGGTCGTGGCATAGGCGAGCAGCGAGGGGTTCGGCTTGTCGGAATTGATCGAGGCCGTGTTGATGATCGACGACCCCGGCTTCATGTGCGGCACGGCAGCCTTGACCAGGTAGAACATGGCGTGGATGTTGACCTTGAAGGTCAGTTCCCATTCCTCGTCGCTGATGTCGCCGATCTCGCTGAAGGTCGCCTGATGGGCGGCATTGTTGACGAGGATGTCGATGCCGCCGAGTTCGCTGACGGCACGGTCGATAAGGTCACGGCAATGGGCGGCATGCTGGAAGTCGCCGGCCACGAGCACGGCCTTGCGCCCCGCTTCCTCGACCAGGCGTTGCGTCTCCTTCGCATCCTCGTGCTCTTCCAGATAGGAGATCAGCACGTCCGCACCTTCGCGGGCAAAGGCGATCGCGACCGCGCGGCCGATGCCGCTATCGCCGCCGGTGATGACCGCCTTCCTGCCCTCAAGCTTTCCGGAGCCCTTGTAGCTTTCCTCGCCATGATCGGGCTTGGGGTCCATCCGGTTCGTATAGCCCGGCATGGGCTGCTGCTGTTCGGGAAGGGGCGGCGTCGGATGATCGGTCATGGGTTTTTCCTCGTTAGACGGGCGGGTTCCATTTGATGCCACCGGGTTTCTCGTCGCCGGGCGGCAATCGGTGCACGGTGGCATCCTCGGAATGCCCTGGCGTCAGGGCCGTCGGCTTGGCGCTCGCGACGCCTGTGGCTTTGGGGTCGCCCTGGCTCTTGGCGAACTGGCCCTTGGCGTCCTTTTCCACGCGCGTCTTGTCGTTCCCGTTGCTTGCGGTCATGGGAAACTCCTCGCTTCTGGATCAATGGGCGTGATGCTCGGCATTGCGCTTGCGGGTGGCGGCGGCCTTCTTGGCAGAGGCCGAGCGGTCTGCAGCGGAGCGGTTGGCGGAGGCTTCCCCGCCCTTCTTGCCGCCTTTCTTCGCGGAAACATGCGTATCCGGCTTGCCGCGGCCGGAGCCGGACTTGTTGCCGCCACCGCTTTCCTTGTTCACGGTCGCCCAGGCGCGCCGTTCGGCTTCCTTCTCGGAAAGACCGCGCTCCTCGTAACCTTCCTCGATATGCTGCGCCTTGCGCTTCTGCTTGTCCGTATAGGCGGACTTGTCACCTTGCGGCATGGCATCCTCCTTGCTGTCAGTGTTCGGGAACACAACAAGGCGGGGAGGGGAAAGGTTCCTGAGGATTGGGCGTATGCCGTCGGATGGTTCGAGGCCCGGCTTTGCCTCGCACCTCACCATGAGGGTGAGTGCGAGTAGAGGCCGCCCACACCGACGGCCCTCACCATGAGGGGTGCTTAGGAGCACCGGTTGCACGCTCAACGCCCTCACCCTGAGGTGCCGAAGCGCAGCGCAGGCCTCGAAGGGTCCCTCTCCGCGCTCAGAGTTTTTTGGAGTATGCCGTGGGATGGTTCGAGGCTTGGCTTTGCTCGCATATCGTCATGAGGGCAGCGATAGCAGCGCCGCCCGCACCAACCGTCCTCACCCTGAGGTGCCAGAGCGAAGCGGAGGCCTTGAAGGGTCTGACGCCGCCCTTAGCGGTGCTTGAAATCCGCCGGGCGCTTTTCCACGAAGGCGGCCATGCCTTCCTTCTGGTCTTCGAGCGCGAACATGGCGTGGAAGACGCGGCGTTCGTGGCGCAGTCCCTCGGCGAGGTTCACCTGGTCCGCCCGGTTCACGGCTTCCTTCACCATCATGGCTGCGGGCAGCGACATGCCGGCTATGACCTCAGCCGTCTTCACGGCATCCTCGATCAATTCGGCTGCCGGCACGATGCGGGAGACGAGCCCGGCGCGCTCGGCCTCGGCGGCATCCATCATGCGGCCCGTCAAGCACATGTCCATGGCCTTGGCACGCCCGACGAGGCGGGTGAGACGCTGGCTGCCGCCCATGCCGGGCATGACGCCGAGCTTGATCTCGGGCTGGCCGAACTTCGCGGTATCGGCAGCGAGGATGAAATCGCACATCATGGCAAGCTCGCAGCCGCCGCCCAGCGCAAAGCCGGCAACGGCGGCGATAACCGGCTTGCGGATCGCAGTCAGGCGGTCCCAGGCCGAGAACCAATCGGTGGAGTACATCTCGATATAGCTTGCCGACTGCATTTCCTTGATGTCGGCGCCCGCGGCGAAGGCCTTTTCCGAACCCGTCACCACCATGCAGCCGATGTCGGGATTGCGGTCGAAGCCCTCTAGCGCCGAGAGCAGCTCCTCCGTCAGCTGGCGGTTGATGGCGTTGAGCGCCTTGGGGCGGTTGAGCGTGACGAGCGCAACGCGGCCGCGGATTTCGGTCAGGATGGTCTCGTAGGTCTCGCTCATGATCTCTCTTCCTCAGTCCTTCAGGTGGCGGATGTGCTTGATGATGGCGGAGAAGTCTTGGGAGCCGTTGCCGTCCTTGTCAAACGCTTCGTAGAGCGCTGCCGCATGCGCGCCGAGCGGGGTGGCCGCGCCGCTCGCTTCTGCGGCCTCCTGCGACAGCTTCAGGTCCTTCAGCATGAGGGCGGCCGCAAAGCCCGGGCGATAGTCGTTGTTGGCGGGCGAGGCAGGCACCGGTCCCGGAACCGGGCAGTAGCTCGTGAGCGACCAGCACTGGCCGGAGGAGGTGGAGGCGACGTCGAACAGCGCCTGGTGCGAAAGGCCGAGCTTTTCCGCCAGCACGAAGGCCTCCGCAACGGCGGTCATGGAAATGCCGAGGATCATGTTGTTGCAGATCTTGGCGGCCTGGCCGGAGCCGGGATTGCCGCAATGGACGATTTTCTTGCCCATCGCCTGCAGCACGAACTCCGCCTTCGCGAAAGCTTCGGAGGTCCCGCCCACCATGAAGGTCAGCGTGCCCGCGCTTGCGCCGCCGGTGCCGCCGGAAACGGGCGCGTCGATCGAATGCAGCCGGTGATCGGCAGCAAGCGCATGTGCCTTGCGGGCGCTCTCCACGTCGATGGTCGAGCAGTCGATCATCAGCGTCTCCGGCTTCGCTACGGTAACGAGACTGCCCCAGACGGCAAGCACGTGTCGGCCCGCCGGCAGCATGGTGACGATCATCTCTGCCCCGGCTGCCGCATCCTCCGCGGTTTCGGCGATTGTCACGCCTGCGGCCCTTGCCTGCTCGCGGCTCGTCTCGGAGAGATCGAAACCGGCGACGGCAAAGCCCGCCTTGACCAGATTGGCCGCCATGGGGCCGCCCATGTTTCCGAGGCCGATGAAGGCGATGCGTGCTGACATCTCGATATCCTCTGCGTTGCTGGCTCAGCCGAAGAGAGGCCGGTGCCGGGGGATGAAATAGGCGGCGACATCCTCGGCCGAGACCTCTGCGAGATCGGCCGGCGACCATTTCGGGTTCCGGTCCTTGTCGATGACGGCGGCGCGCACGCCCTCATAG
>CAMFHT010000117.1 GCA_945952245.1 uncultured Rhizobium sp.
GCCTCATGCACCATGAGCCCGAAACGCGCCCGATTCTCCGGCGAGCCGCCGAAACTATCGCTGCGCTTGTTGGTGCGCGGTGACAGGAACTGACCGATGAGATGGCCGCCGGTTACCGTCTCGATGCCGTCGAGCCCGCCCTCCATGCAGCGCAGCGCCGCATCGGCGTAATCCCGGACGATCCGCGCGATGTCCGCATCGTCCATCTCCTTGGGGAAATTGCGATTGCGCGTTTCCCTGACGCGCGACGGCGCCAGCACCGGAAGCCAGTTCCAGCCATAGGAGGTTGCGCGGCGTCCAAGATGCGACACCTGGCACATCACGGCTGCACCATGGCCGTGAATACGCTCGGACAGCGCAGCGAGATGCGGAATGATCCGGTCGCTGGAGAGATCGAGCTGGCCGCCACCCCAGCTCGAATCCGGCGATGTCATCGCCGAGCCGCCGATCATCGTCATGGCAAGGCCGCCACGAGCCTTTTCCTCGTGATAGCGCTGGTATCGTTCGAGCGGCAGGCCGCCATCGTCCAGCATCGAGGCATGGCTGGTGCTAACGATGCGGTTACGAAACCGCAGCCTCTTGATAGCGAACGACTCCAGGAGCGGATCGCACGATGCGGCGTGGGGCCGACCCGGCATGGCAACCGTTGCGCTCATCGAATGGCTTCCCTGATCGAACCGGAACGGGACGGCTGCGCTATTTCCGCTCCGCAAGCACGAAGCCGTTGTGTCGCTAAGCAGACACAATGATCGTGGCGGCAACCCTGCAACCGGACCAGATTGAAAAACCTTGGGAGAAGCATACGCTGAGCGTATGGCTCAGCTCTCCCGCCTCATTCCGTCAGCGCGCGGGCTTCTGGTTTTCGAGGCAGCGGCCCGCACCGGCAGCTTCACGGCGGCTGCTACGGAATTCAACGTCAGCCAGCCCTCGATCAGCCGCAGCGTTGCCGAGCTGGAAGCTGCGGTGGGCGCCCGCTTTTTCGAACGGCGGGCACGCGGGCTCGAACTGACCGCTGATGGAAGCGATCTCTTCGGCGTCGTCGGAGATGCCGTCGGGCGCATCGCCGATACGGTCCAGGCGATCCGACAGCGGCAGACTGCGGCGAAGCCGGTGGTTACGCTGTCCATGTCCAGCTCCTTCGTGGCCCATTGGCTGTTGCCGCGGCTGGGCGAATTCCATGCCGCCTTTCCGCAGATCGATATCCGATTCGATCTCATTCCCGGTGTCCTTGGCGGCGTCCCGGACAATGTGGATCTGGCGACGCGCATCGTCGAAGACGACGACCCGCGCTACCATCGCTGGTTCTTCGCGCCGGAGATCATCTTCCCCGTCTGCAGCCCGGCTTATCTGAAGACGCGGGGCAGGCTCGATCACGCCGGGGACGGATCGGGACATGTCTTCCTGTGGCTCACGGACCATGCGATGCCCAGATGGGTGCGGGAATGGGGCAATGTCGCCCATCGCAGCAGCTCGAAAGGCATCTGGCACGAATTCACCGACTACTCGGTCATCCTGCAGGCTGCGCTGAACGGGGAAGGCATCGCTCTTGGCTGGCTCAGCGTGGTCTCGAGTGCCTTGCTGAAAGGAATCCTGGTTCCCGCGTCTGACCTGATCATCCGCACGGGGCAGCACCACAGCCTGATCGCGCCGCGATCAAGACCCCTGAACCCGATGGTCGAAGGGGTGGCGCTATGGCTTAGAGCCCAGATTGCCGAGGAACTGGCCGCGCTCGACGAGGCGCTCCGGCCACGGCCGCAACCATCGCCTGACATCGCACGATCGGGGCTGAAATGATGGGCGCAGGCAGCCAGCGTGCACCGAAGTAATCAGCTCAATAATTTAGAATACTTATAATGTTTTCGACTCGACTAGCCCTTCCCCCGCGAGGTCATTAAGAACACGCCGCACAGACAACATTTCCTGGACATTGCGCGTGAGCCACTTCAAATCGCTCCTGGTCGCGCTTGCGGTTTGCGCCGCAGGTGCACTGACAAATCCGCTTGCGGCAGCTCCGACGAGCTACCCTCTGACGCTCGATAATTGCGGGGCGAAGGTCACCTTCCAGAAAGCGCCGCAACGCGCCATCGGGCTCGGGCAGAACAGCGCCGAGATCTTGCTGCTGCTCGGGCTCCAGGACCGGATGGTGGGCACGGCCTTCTGGCCGAGCAAGGTTCTGCCGCAGCTCGCCGAAGCCAATGCCAAGGTGAAGCTCCTGACCGTGGAGTTCCCCACCTTCGAGAGCATGCTCGCCGAGCGGCCCGATTTCGTCGCCGCGGCACTTCCAACCCTGCTCGGGCCGAGCAGCAAGGTTGCCAAGCGCGAGGATTTCGAGCGCGTCGGCGTTCCGAGTTATCTTTCCCCAAGCACCTGCCTGGACACCAAGGGCAGCAAGGACGCGTATGGCAACCGTGGCCAGCTCTGGAGCATGGAGACACTCTATCAGGAGATCGACGAGCTCTCGCGGATTTTCGATATCGCGGATCGTGGCCAGGCCCTGATCGCCGACTTCAAGGCGCGCGAGGCAGCGCTGCGCGCCAGCGTGACACCGGGCGACAAGAAGCTCTCCTACGTCTTCTGGTTCTCCAGCCCCTCCCCCTCGGCAGACGCCTATCTCGGCGGCAAGAACGGCGCTTCCGGCTTCATCGCGGACCTGCTCGGCGGCCGCAATGCCATTGGCGCCGAGGCCGAATGGCCGACATTGGGATGGGAAGGCATCATCGCCGCGAAGCCGGACGTGATTGTCGTCGCCAGCCTCGATCGTAACCGCTGGGAACTCGACAAGCCGGAGGCCAAGATCAAGTTCCTGAATACGGACCCGGCGGTCAGCCAGCTCCCAGCCGTCAGGAACAAGGCGATCGTGGTCATGGATGGCCAAGCCATGAACCCGAGCGTCCGCACGATCTATGGCGCCGAGCAGGTGGCGCAGCAATTGAAAGCGCTCGGCCTGCTCAAGTGATCTCCGGAAGCGGCGCTTTCGAAGGCAAGGCGGTCTTTGCCGGCCTGATGCTGGTATCGCTGGTGGCGATCGGGCTCGCCATCGGGCTCAGCACCGGCATCGGCGACCTGCCGATTCCGCTCGGCACGACCTTCACTGCCATCACCAACCGGCTCGGCTGGACCGCGACGGAGATCGACCGCGTCTACGAGACGGTGATCTGGGACTATCGCTTGAGCCGCGCACTGGTCGCGGCCTTCTGCGGCGCGGGCCTCGCATTGTCAGGCGCTATCATGCAGTCGCTGCTGCGCAACCCGCTGGCGGAGCCCTATGTGCTCGGGATCTCTGCGGGAGCATCGACGGGCGCGGTCGCCATCATCATCCTGGGCCTGGGCGGCGGCGTTCTCTCGCTGTCGGGGGGCGCCTTCTTCGGCGCCTTCGCGGCGTTCTGCTTCGTGGCCCTGCTGTCGAACGGGACGCGCGGCGGCGCCGACCGCACCATCCTGGCCGGCGTCGCGGCCTCGCAGCTCTTCAACGCCACGACCTCCTATATCGTCACCACATCCGGCAACGCCCAGCAGGCACGCGACGTGATGTTCTGGCTGCTCGGCAGCTTCGGCGGCGTACGCTGGCCGGAATTCATGCTGGTCTCGCTCGTCGTCAGCATCGGGCTCGTCGCCTGCCTCTGCTATGCCAGGACGCTCGACACCTTCGCCTTCGGCGACGAGACGGCGGCATCTCTCGGCGTCAATGTCGACCGGGCCCGGATCGTGCTCTTCGCCCTCACCGCGATGATGACCGCGACCATCGTCAGCATGGTCGGCTCCATCGGCTTCGTTGGCCTGATCGTGCCGCATACGGCGCGCGCGCTCGTCGGCCCGCTCCATGTCCGGCTCCTGCCGGCCTGCATGCTGATCGGCGCGGTCTTCATGGTGCTGGCGGATGTCGCTTCGCGAGCGCTGATCCCGCAGCAGGTGCTCCCGATCGGCGTCGTCACGGCGCTTGTCGGCGTACCGTTCTTCTCGATCATCCTCTACCGCTTGCAGCGCGCCTCATGAGCATCACGGCAGAGAACCTGGTCTGGCGGATCGGCAGCAAGACGATCGTTGACGGCGTCTCCTTCTCCGCGGAGCCAGGCCGGATGGTCGGATTGCTCGGCCCCAACGGCTCCGGCAAGACCTCGCTCCTGCGCCTCCTGACAGGCCTGAAGCGTCCGCAATCGGGCCGCGTGCTGCTGGACGGCAACGAGCTCTCGTCACTCGGCGCACGGGCCGTGGCGCGACGCGTCGCGTTCGTCGAGCAGCACGCGACCACCAGCGCCAATCTCCGCATCTCCGATATCGTCCGACTCGGGCGGTTCCCCCACCGATCCTGGCTATCGCGCTGGACCCGTGCCGACGACCGTGCCGTGGACGAGGCGCTGCTGCGCGCCGGCCTGCAGGATCGGCGCGGCGACCGCTGGCAGAGCCTCTCGGGCGGCGAGAAGCAGCGCACGCACATCGCCAGGGCGCTCGCGCAGACCCCGACCGAGCTAGTCCTGGACGAGCCGACCAACCATCTCGACATCCAGCACCAGATCGGCGTGCTGAAACTCGTCGCGAGCCTGCCGATCACCAGCGTTGTCGCCCTGCACGATCTCAACCACGCCGCCATGTTCTGCGATGCGGTGATCGTCATGCAGCAGGGAAAAATCGTGGCGTCCGGTGCTCCCGACGCCGTGATCACCGAAGCTCTCCTGCGCGATGTCTTTTCGGTCGAGGCCCGCGTCGAGACCTCTCCGCATCATCTAAGGCCGCATATCCACTACCTGCGCTGAGCGCCGCGCGCTTCGACCACGGAAGCGGCGCGCCATAACCGGACGTTTGCGCCTTGCCCGGAAGCGGACACTCGTGGCTTGGAGCGCATCGGCTCCTGCCCCATTGCCGACCGCGCAGAATTTTCGGCAGCCTGCTGTCTCTCTCCTGATTGGCAGAGAGATGCAACATGTTCGGCATTGAGTTTCGCCACTGGCGCGAATGACGCCGTAAGGACTGTTCTCGTGCCTCGATCATCGAGAAGCCGGCTCTCGATGTCGTCCGGCCACGCGGGTGAGCTTGCACTTGCCGTTCCGCCCGCTGCGATAATGGCCGAGGCTGCGAGATCCGGAATGATGCTCCAAGCCACGCTGGCGCAGATTTCGATGAGGCGAAGAGCGGAGCGGGTAGTGAATGCTGCAGCGAGGCGATCGCCGTGGAGCGCCGCCCAAGGCGCCGCGGCCTGAACATGGGCGTTTGCCGCCGACGAGAGGGCCCGGGTCCGCCTCCGACCTCGCCCTTCCATCACAGCTCGCAGCAGCATCTCGCCAGGCACTCGCCGACGGAGTGACTTCATCACAACGTCGCCCACAGCGACCACGAGGCCGGCAAGCCTGCCCCAGATCCCTGTTTGCGGGCGTCAGACCGGCTGGGCATTGCGCCAAAGCGCTGCCTTGCCCATACGCCAATTGGCGACATTTACTCACTGCCCGGAAGCCGACCTTGCTCGACGTCAGGCAGCGATACGCATCGACGTCAGTTTTTACCTTTTGCATCGAAATGAAAGACCGCCGTCGTCTGGCGGCCCAATCCATCCTCCGCCTGGATCCGGAAAACATGATGACCCGGCGGGACGCTCGCCAGCGGAATATCGATCCCGTTCGGCGTGACATAGCTGCGCAACCGCAGGGTGATGTCCACCGGCTGATTGCGCAGATAGGTGACCCTGACCTTGTCGGGATTGATCGGCACATCGTTACGTTGGGTGAAGCGGATGCGAAACGGCGTCGGCGCTGCGATCGTCACGCCGTTCCCGGGGGTCAGCGGTTCGATACCGGGACCGCGCGTGATCCCCTTGCCTTGTTCCCCCGATTCCGGGAGAGGAGGCAAAGCCGCTTCCTCGTTCGTCACGAGAATGACTGCCTGTTGAGCCTGCGCGCAGAGCGGCACTGTCACGAGCAGGCTTAAGGCGGCGGTCGCAGCCAGCGCGGCTCTGGCGGGGATATCGCGGGACGATGCAGTCATGATGAGCTCCTCCTAGCTGAGAAACCGGCTGAGACCGAGGATGCCCGACAGAATCGCCGCACCAATCGCCACACCGGACGTAATCAGGCTCTCGACCTTCTTCAGCCGCTTTTCGAAGGAGGCGTCCTCGACATCTCCAACGATATCCTTCGCGATGGCACGCGCCAGCCTCGCGAAGACGCCGCCGGCCGCGTCCGGCAACGTCGCGATCAAGACGACCCGCCGCAGCAGCGCACCGCTGACGAAGCCGAGAGCGATGCTCAACCCGTACTGGAAAGTCTCGCTCCATTCCTCGCGACCTGCCGGGAGCAACGGCACGCCGTCGGCACGCGCAACATTCCAGAGCATGCCAGCGATCGCGAGACAGGCGACCAGCAGCCCGACGATCACATCGATCCAGATGAAACCGGGCGCACCTTTGCGAAACAGGAAGCCGGCGACGAATGGGAGCCCGATCGAGAGCAGGCGCAAATAGACCAGCCTGGCATCCAGCAGCACGATCAGGATCGCATGAGCGGCAATGAGCGTCACGATCGGCATGATCGGAATAGCCCAACGGACTGATCCCGTTTCCCGCTGCGCGACCGCGATGCCTGCGGCCTCTGCAGGCAAAGCCGTCTGAGCGGCAGGCCGCTCCGACTGCGCGGCCTCTGCGGCCTCGGCCATGGAGGCTTCAAGAGCAGCGACCCGTTCCGACAAGGCGTCGATACTGTCCATCAGCGGCTTGGCGAATAAGAGATCACGAGTGCAATGCGGGCAAACGATCGCAGCCGCCTCGATCGTTTCGACACAATAGGGGCAACGACGGATGGCCACGGATCGCTCAGTTGATCTGTGCGTGCTGAACCGACCTGACCAGCGGCAAACGGGCCGCGCGCCACGCATCGACGCCACCGCGATACCAGTAGACACGCTTGTAGCCGCTCGCGACCGCCCGCATCGTGGCGTTGTGCGAAAGCCAACAGTCCCGCCCGGTGCAGAAGAAGACGACGGGGCGCTCCTTGTCGCCGAGAAGCGAGCCGAGCAGGCGGCTCAGCAAATCCGAAATCTTGGCCATTTCATCGGCTTTCGGGGTGACGACCCCGGCTCCCTGGAACCAGTATGCGCCCGGAAGCGTGTCATGCTCGGCATTCCACCCCCCCACATCGATCAGGACGGGCTTGTCCGCCCCGTTCATCATCTTGACGAGCCCCACCGTGGTGATCCTTTCCGCGCCGGGAGCCGTGAGTGGCGTCAGGCCGTGATAGGGCTCGGGATGCAGGTTGGAGGGGTTTCGGACATGGCTGTCGATGCCCTCGCCAGCGGGGTCCCCGCCCGGCGCTGCCCCCGCGAGCTTCGTCAGCGCGGCGGCGCTGAGCCTGTCGAAGCGATCGTAGGTCTCCAGGGTCGAGCTGTTCTGAATCTTCTTGAGGCGGCAGATCGAGCCCGAGCGCCTGTTGCACCAGTAGAGCGAGACGAGGGTCGCCTTGTTGGCGCTGGGGCTCGAGGTCGCCATGCCGTAATATCCGTTCGCGGAAACTGCGAAAGCTTTCGCACCCGGTTTCTTGCCGTAGAGAGCGTAGGCGTCGTCTGTCGCTATCGGCTGCGGCTCGCTGGACGGCGACGCAACGGCGCCCGGTCGGGTGTCCGTATTCGTGGACCGCTCGGCAGGTTCCACAGCGGGAGCGCCTGCAGCGGAACCCGGCGAAGCAGGTGCCGGAGCCGGGGGCGCGGCAGGCGTAGCCGGTACGGTGAGCGATGCAACCTTCGGCTCCGCTGGCGCGCCCTGCGGCACGAGCACAAGTTCACCGATCAGCGAGGAGTGATCCCACGGGACCTGTCGCCCGGCCGTGGCGGCGTAGACATCCGCCCTGACATTGCGCAGGACCTGGTTCATCTCCAATCCCGGCATGCGGATATATTTGAGCAGGGCACGGGCGAACGGGCTGTTGCGGCCGTCGCCATCGGCGGCGGTGCTGCCGGGCGCTGTGGCGAAGGCCACGAAGGTGCCGACTCCGGATTGAATGGGCTGAAGGCCGCGCGTTGCAATGGAGCGCATGCCCGCCAATCCCTGGAACGGATTGTCCCGGCAAGCGTCCAGAAGAATGATGCGGACGCGGGCACTGCTTTCCATCCCGGCAATCACGGCGTTGAGGTCGAGCGTCCGCAAGGCAACGTCGCTCGGAAGTTCCAGGTCGGCGTCGCGCGGAATCAGGAAATTCCGCTCCCCGATCTGGATCGCATGGCCGGAATAGTAGAAGGCGGCGACATCCGTACCCGGCAGCTTGCGGCTGAAGGTAGCGATGCCGTCCGACATGGCTTTTTGGTCGGGATCGCGGATCTCGGTCACGTCGAAGCCGATATCGCGAAGCGCCGCCGCCATATCGGCCTCGTCATTGAGACTGTTTTTGAGGGCGGGGACGTGCTCATAGCGCGAGACGCCGATCACCAGGGCGACCCTGCGTTCCGCATGGGCGGTCGAGACGGCCAGCATCGCGATGGCCGCGATCAGACCACGCGCCAAAATTGCCCTTATCTCAAGCTGACACCGCAATGCCTGAAATAGAGGAAGCTTATGGGGACCCATGTCGCGATAACCGAGAGAAGCATGCGGCGGCGAAGTGCATCATCGGCGAGCGTCGCCCAACGCTCACCTCCCTGAAACGGGAGGTGCTTTCGCTTCTGCGGATGCAATAGGAGCCGATGACAGGTCGGAGGATACCACATCGCGTCGACCAGACCGTCGCGCGTCTTTTCGGATGGCGGCGGCTTCATTCAGACCCGAAAAGCTTTCTCGCCTCCTGCAACGGCAAGCGTTCGATCGGGCACGACATTGACCCGGATCTCGAAGCCCGAGGCAGAGAGATCGGGCGAAACACAGCCACTGTCGCGTCGGCCGAACCATCATCCCGGCGATCCGGCCGGCTTGACCCTTTCGAATAAGCTGTCACGATCCCGTCCTCTGAGATCGGCGCCAACCCGATGAGCATGATCGACCCCTTCGCCGAAGCGCTGCTCAGATGCGGCAACCTAGCCGAGGTCGGAGCAACGTTCGCGGCGGTCGTCGCGAAAGAGGGCTTTGTCAGCTCCGCAGCGCGTGCCTTGAGTCCGAGCGCCGGGCAACCCGTTCAGACCTTTTTTCTGAATTGGCCTGAGAACTGGCAGATGCTCAGCGAGAAACGCCAGTTCACGCGCAAAAGCCCGATATTTCGCGCGACCAGGAGGCGCAGCTCACCTTTCACCTGGCGAGAACTTCAAGCGGAACGACGACAGAGTGATGGCGAAAAGGAAGTCTGGCGAACGGTGAAGGAGTGGGGCTGGACAGATGGCCTCGTGGTCCCGATCCATGGTCCGGGAGGGTACTTTGCTGCGGTGGGCATGTCGACGCGCGAACGGTCCTTCAAGGTAGATCAGAGCAAGCGGATGCGCTTGATCATGTTGGCGACCGCCACCCATGAGCGCTGTCGCATGCTGCTCGATCTCGACCGAAGCGACGATGCTTGGGATATGCTGACGGCCCGCGAATTGGAATGCCTGCGTTGGGTGGCCGACGGCCAGAGCGACGATGCGATCGGCTCCATCCTTGCGATCTCCTCGGAGACGGTTCGCTTTCATCTCGGAAATGCCCGCCAAAAGCTCGGCGTTCGCAATCGCGCGCAAGCCGTGGCGCAAATTTGCCTCAGAGGACTGTTGTGACGCTTGCAGCCTCTCTATCGCGATCGGACTGAGCAAACCAAATTGCACCGGATCAGTAAGCGGCCCGGCAGACCTCGTTCCTGCGATAGGGTCACCTCCTAGCTCAGCGGAAACGACGCGGAAAACTCTAACCCAAGCGATCCAGTTTTAAGGGCTCAGATCAGACGCCAGAACGGCTGAATTTTGCCCCCCGGAGAATCGACGATTATTGCGGATCGAAAACCGCGCCGGGCCATGTCCCGCACCTGAAGCCCCGCCTTGTGGTCGCGGCCCTTGCGCCAGCGCAGCGGCGTCCGATTGACAGCCTTGCCTGGATCGCTCATCAGGCTCGAGAGGTAACGTCCTCGCTCCCATCGCGGGATTTCAATGTCCGGGAACGGCCCGGCCCTTTTCCGCCCCGGGCCGCTTCATGACCACCGACACGATCAGCAAAGCCGGCGCAGCATCTCTGGTTCGCTGGTTCATCTCATCCGCGACCCTTCCCGTCCCGCAGGCCGCAGGGCCGGTCGCCTTCGCGCTGGTCGCGCTGGCTCTGACGGGCGACACCAGCGGCGGCGCCGGCATGATCCTGGCGATGACGCTGGCCCAGGTCGCCGGCGCGATCCCCATCACCAGGGCGGGAAGCGGCCTGCCGCCGACGGCCTTCCTGCGCGTGCTGGTGCTGTTCCGTACGGTGGCGCTCGGAGGTCTCGCCCTACTGGCGCACTATTCCGTGCCGTTCATCTGGCTGGTCGTGCTCTCGGCGCTGGCCGGAGCAGTGAACGGCGCCGCATTCGGCTACCTTCGGACCATCCTCAACCAGCTCGCGCCGTCGGCGAAGCTGCCGAGGGCACTCGGAATCGCGTCGACGCTCAACGAAGTGACGTTCGTCCTGGCACCCGTGATGGCATCCGGCCTGGGCACGCTGTCGCCGGTCTTCGCCGTCCTGGCGATCGCATCTCTCGGCGCCATACCGGCCTTGCTCGTTCCGACCGTGATGCCGGCACCGGCCGAAGAGGCGCATCAGGCCGATGGCTCGGTCGTTAGCCCAGCGATCCTGCTTTGGCTGATATGCGCCGCCGCGGGCAGTTCGACCGTGGCGGCTCTGGAGATCGGCGCCGTCGCCCTGGCGCTGCATTTCGGCTACGCGCCTGCCTTGGCGATCCTTTTCACCGTCCCTCTCTGCCTCGCCTCGGTGGCCGGCGGCATCTGGGTCAGCGTCCGCAACCGCATGGGAAGCCGCCGCGCGGTCCTGATCCAGCTGACGATCATGGCGTCCGGTGCCATTCTCGCCGCCTTGCAGATCTCCATGCCTGTCACGGTCCTCGGCGCCGTCCTGGTCGGCGTGGTCCTCGCGCCCCTGGGCACCTATTACTCGCTGATCCTCGATTCCCTCGCGC
>CAMFHT010000118.1 GCA_945952245.1 uncultured Rhizobium sp.
GTCTATGTCCATGCCATCAACCGGCTGAAGAAGGAGCGCAACGCCGTCATCCTCGCGCATAATTACCAGACGCCCGAGATATTCCACTGCGTTGCGGATATCCGCGGCGACTCGCTTCAGCTGGCGCGGGATGCGGGGCGGGTGGATGCCGAGGTGATCGTGCAGTGCGGCGTGCACTTCATGGCGGAGACGTCCAAGCTGCTCAACCCGGAAAAGACGGTGCTGATCCCCGATGGCCGGGCCGGTTGCTCGCTGTCGGAATCGATCACCGGGGCAGACGTGCGGGCGCTCAAGGCGCGCTATCCGGGCGTGCCGGTCGTCACCTATGTCAACACCTCCGCCGAGGTGAAGGCGGAAACGGACATTTGCTGCACGTCCGCCAATGCCGTCGACGTGGTGGAAAGCCTCGACAGCGATACCGTGCTCTGCATACCCGACGAGTACCTGGCGATGAACGTCGCCAAGAAGACGAACAAGACGATCCTCACCTGGGCCGGCCATTGCGAGGTGCACGAGCGCTTCACGGCAGACGAGCTCAACGCCTATCGCGAAACCGTGCCGGGGCTGGAAATCGTCGCCCATCCCGAATGCCATCCGGATGTGCTCGCCGTTTCCGATTTCGCGGGCTCGACCGCGGGCATGATCGACTACGTGAAGACGAAGCGGCCGCAAAAGGTGCTGCTCGTTACCGAATGCTCCATGGCCTCGAACATCGAGGCGGAGGCGCCGGGCGTGGAGTTCGTGAAGCCCTGCAATCTCTGCCCGCACATGAAGCGCATCACCCTGCCGAAGATCCTCGACAGCCTGCTCTTCATGACGGAGGAGGTGACGGTCGATCCCGTGATCGCCGATCGCGCCCGGCTTGCGGTGGAGCGCATGGTGAACCTGAAGCGGTAAGGGAAGCGGCCTGACCCGGAGTCAGGCATGCGAAGGAGGACGTATCATGCTGGTCGATCATTTCCGCCCGCAGAGTTTCAACGGCATCGATGACATCGTCATCATCGGCGGCGGGCTCGCCGGCCTGTTCTGCGCGCTGAAGCTCGCGCCGCGGCCCGTCACCGTGCTGTCAGCGGCGCCGATCGGCCAGGGTTCGTCCTCCGCCTGGGCGCAAGGGGGCATTGCCGCGGCCATGAGCCAGGAGGATACCTTCGGCAAGCATCTTGCCGATACCATCACCGCCGGCGCCGGCATCGTCGATACCAAGATGGCGAAGCTGATGGTGGAGGAGGGGCCGGACCGCATCCTTGATCTCCTCTCTTACGGCGTTCCCTTCGACCGCGATCTCGAGGGCCATCTCCTGCTCTCCCGTGAAGCCGCCCATTCCGAGAGGCGCATCGTGCGTGTGAAGGGCGATGCGGCAGGCCGGGCCATCATGGAGGCGCTGATCGTCGCCGTGCGCAACACGCCCTCGATCCGCGTGCTCGAAGGCCACGTGGTCGAGGAAATCATCACGGAGGGCCGGTTCGTTTCGGGCGTCGTGTCGCGACCCGACGGCGGGCGGGCGAAGCGGCGCATGGTCTTTGCCGCGCGCGCGATCGTTCTCGCCTCCGGCGGCATCGGCCATGTCTATTCGGTCACCACCAACCCGGTGCAGGCGCAAGGTGCAGGCCTCGGCATGGCGGCGCGGGCGGGGGCGCTGATCGCCGACCCCGAATTCGTGCAGTTCCACCCGACAGCGCTTGCCGTCAACCGCGATCCCGCACCGCTGGCGACAGAGGCGCTGCGCGGCGAAGGTGCATGGCTGGTGAACGGCAAGGGCCACCGCTTCATGGCGGAGCTCCACAAGGATGCCGAGCTCGCGCCGCGCGACGTGGTGGCGCGCGGCGTCTTTGCCGAGGTGCAGGCTGGCCGCGGCGCTTACCTCGATTGCCGAAAGGCCGTGGGCGCGAAGTTTCCCGAAGCCTTCCCGACGGTCTATGCGGCGTGCAGAGAGGCTGGCATCGATCCGGTCACCGATCTCATTCCCGTCCTTCCGGCAGCACATTACCATATGGGCGGCGTGATGACGGATGCGGACGGCCGCACCTCGATCGATGGCCTCTGGGCTGCAGGCGAAGTCGCCTCCACCGGTGTGCACGGCGCAAACCGTCTCGCATCCAATTCGCTGCTCGAGGCAGTCGTCTTCGCGGGCCGCATCGCAGACAGCATCAAGGGCATGCTGCCGGAATCGCGGCTCTACCAGTGGTCGGATCAGGCGGGCGAAAGCGACGATCTCTACACGGAAGAGGATAGTCCGGCGCTCGCGGAACTGCGCAAGCTCATGTATGCGCATGCGGGCGTGATCCGCGATGCCGCAGGGCTGGAAACGCTGATCGCAGCCATCCTCCGCTTCGAAGAGGAAAAGCGGGTGCGTTTCCGCAACATTCTCGCGACTGCCAAGCTGATCGCGACCTCCGCCTGGGCGCGGCGGGAAAGCCGGGGCGGGCACTTCCGCAGCGACTACCGCGCGGCCGACGACGGCTTCCGCCACCGCACCTTCACCAGCCTCGCCGAGGCCGATCGCATCGCGCTCGAAGCCGCAGGCACTGTGCCGGCCTGATTGCAGGAGAAGACGACATGACCGACGCCCCCCTTCCGCCGCACCTGCCCGATCTTCTCGTAAAAGAGCCGGTCAGGCTCGCCCTTCTCGAAGACCTCGGCCGCGCCGGCGACGTGACGACGCAGGCCACGATTTCCCGCGACCGCGTGGCGACGGCGAGGCTCAATGCGCGCGAAGACGGCGTCCTTGCCGGCCTCGCCTTTGCCCGCGCCGCCTTCCGGCTGATCGATCCCGCGATCCGTTTCGAGGCGAAGCTGGAAGATGGCGCAAGGCTGACCCCCGGCACCGATATCGCCGTCATCTCCGGTCCCGCGCAGGGCCTGTTATCTGCGGAGCGGGTGGCGCTGAACTTCCTCATGCATCTCTCCGGCGTTGCGAGTTACACGGCGCGCTTTGCCGAGGAGATCGCCCATACGCACGCCCGCATCACCTGCACGCGGAAAACCCTGCCGGGGCTCCGGGCTGCGGAAAAATATGCCGTCCGGCTCGGCGGCGGATCCAGCCACCGCTACGGGCTCGATGATGCGATCCTGATCAAGGACAACCACGTGGCGGTCGCCGGCGGCGTGGGAGCCGCCATCCGCTCGGCCCGCGCCTATGCCGGTCATCTCGTCAAGATCGAGGTGGAGGTGGACAGCCTCGTCCAGTTCCGCGAAGCGCTCGCCGCCGGGCCGGACGTGATCCTGCTCGACAACATGGGCCCGGAACTCCTGGGCATGGCGGTGGAGCAGAACCGGGTCCATTCAGGCCTGTCGGGCGACGCTTACGTCCAGGACCGCCGCCGCATCCAGCTCGAAGCCTCGGGGAATGTTTCGCTGGCCACCGTCAGGGCGATTGCCGAAACCGGCGTCGATTACATCTCGACCTCGAAGATAACAATGGCCGCCCCGACCCTTGATCTCGGGCTGGATGTGGTGGTGGACTGATCACCGTCCCCCGACCTTCAGCCCCGGCTGCGGGCGCTCTTCCAGCACCTGGCGGCGGAAGCGGTAGAGGGCGGCGGGGCGGCCGCCGGTCGCGGCCGTCGTACCGCCGGAGGGTTCGACCAGTTCCGTGCCTTCCACCAGCCGGCGGAAGTTCTGCTTGTGCAGGTGCCGCCCGGATATGCCCTCGACGGCGGATTGCAGCGCGGTCAGCGTGAATTCCGCCGGCATCAGCTCGAAGATGACGGGACGGTACTTGATCTTGCCGCGGAGCCGCGCGATCGCGGTCGCGGCGATGCGCCGGTGATCGTGCCGCATGGGCTGGCCGAGGCGGACGGGGAGCGCCACCTTGCCGACGCGGCCATCGGCGACGGCCTCTTCTACCAGACCGGATTCGTAGAGAAGCTCGTATCGCTCGAGCACACGCTCCTCGTCGAAGGGGAAATCGCCGGTGCCGAAGGCCCGCTTCAGCCGCACCGCCCGGGAGGGGAGATCCGGCGAGGCGTCGTTCTCCTGCTTCTGGCGGGCCCAGTGCTCCAGCGCCGGCAGGATGACCTGGTCGAGCAGGGCGGGCCGGCCCTCGCGCCAATCCTCCCAGGGAAAGAGCGCATACCAGTGGCGCCAGCCGACGCCGTCACGCTCCGCTTCCGCCTTGCCGTCCATGTTGGTGAGCGCGAGATAGCCGACTGAGACCATGTGCGGACCCTCGTCGCCCGGCAGGCGGTGCCGCCCACGATCGCCGAAGGTGTAGAGCTGCTCGACATAACCCAGATGAAGGGCCGCCTGCGCCTCCACGGTTTCGCGCAGCGAGACGTCCATGGTGCGGTGGCGGGTGGGGTCGAAGGGGCCGAAGGGCAGGGCGGGGAGGGCATTTCCATCTTCGACGGCGAGAAGGCGCGGCTCGGCGCCTGCCATGGAAACGATCACGGCATTGAGGCCGATCTCGATCCCGCCCGTCCTATCCTGCATCGGCGGTGGCCTTGGCATGGAGCGGCAGAACGAAGGGGGCGTTGCCATCCGCATCCGCACCCCGTCCGATTGCCTTGATCGCCCTGACGAGGCGGCCCTGACGCCCGAGCATAACATCGCCCATCTCGATCAGCCGCGCATTGGGCGTGGCATAGGGGGAGGCTTCGCGCAGACGCCGGGCGAGGCTCTCGTCTTCCTCCTCCGGATGAACCGCGAGCGAGGCGATGACCGCAGCTGCCGGCGAGCGGGAAACGCCCATCCAGCAGTGGATCAGCAGCGGGGCCTCCCGGTTCCAGGTCCGGGCGAAGCGGATGATCTCCTCCACATGCACCTCGGCCGGGGCGACGAGATCACCTGTTCCGGCAAAGGCGATGTCGTTCATGCCGAGCAGCAGGTGCCGGTCCTTGGAGATGACGGCGGGGCGATGAAAATCCTGATTGGCGGCGAGCAGGCTCACCATCTCGGTCGCGCGGTGGCGCACGGCCATTTCGGCGATGCGGGCGAGCGGCGATACGATGATGGCGGTCATTTGCCTGTTTCCCTGGATTTCTGCCGTTCGGCCTCGATGTCGGCAAAGCGCTGCAGGAAGAGCGCCTGCGCCTGCATGGCCGGAAGCGGCTCGAGTTCTATCATATCGCGGGTGATGCCCTTGGGGGTACCGAAAAATTTGCGCGCTTCGCTTTCGGAAAAACCGGCCAGAACGGTCGCCTCGAAATAGGCGGAGATGCAATCCGCCTTCTTGATGCGGTCCTTGAGCTCCGCCTTTGCATGGGCGGGCAGGCCGAAGCGCAGGTGCACGGCTGCCTCTAGTCGCCGCTCCACCGTCTTGTAGCCGCCGCCGACGACCGACTTGAAGGGAGAGATCATGTCGCCGATCACATATTCCGGGGCGTCGTGCAGCAGGGCCATCTGGCGCTCCTCCGGTGTGGACGGGTAGAGGCGTGTGAAGAGGGCCTCGACGACGATGCTGTGCTGCGCCACCGAAAATGCGTGGTCGCCATGGGTCTGGCCATTCCAGCGGGCGACACGGGCGAGGCCGTGGGCGATGTCGGAAATCTCGACATCCAGCGGCGAGGGATCGAGCAGGTCGAGCCGCCGGCCGGAAAGCATGCGCTGCCACGCGCGCGGATCGGCCTTCACGCTCACGCCTCGTCTCCGGCGCTGGACGTCGGGAAGGTCAGCTCCGACCAGGCGGGCAGGGTAAGCGTAACCGGCACGTCACCTGCAAGGATGGTCCGGCCCCCGGCAATCGCCTCGCCGGCCTTGTCGATGCGCACGATGGCGAGCGCGGACTTCTCCTCGACGCTGCCGAGCGCGCCGATCGGCTTGCCATCGACGGTCAGGGTCGTGCCGGACGCGCCGAGCGGGGCTTCCGCCGAGACCGTGACGAGCCGCCGCCGGGCGGTGCCGCGATGCTGCATGCGGGACACGACTTCCTGACCGACATAGCAGCCCTTGCGAAAGGAGAGCCCGCCGCTCCGGTCCATCAGCACGTCATGCGGAAAGGCATCGCCATCGGAATGGTCGGCGGAGGCCTCGGCAATGCCGTGTTCGATGCGCAGGCGGTGATAGGCGGCGGCATCGCTGGTCTCGGCAGCGGCATTGCCGGGCTGGCGGGTGAGGGCGATGCCGGCTTTCGCAAAGCGCCGGTCCGCGACCCCGGTCGCCTCCTCGTCCCAGAACACGGACACGCCCTCCGCGGCGAGCGGGATCAAGTCCACCGCGGCGCGAAGCCGGTACATCATGAGCCTTTTCAGGAGGTTGTCGCGGGAAGCGGAATCGGTTTCCAAACGAAAGCCGGCGCCGTTCCGCGCAATCAGGAAGAAGAACAGGATCTTGCCCTGCGGCGTCAGCAGCGCGCCCGGCGCGGCCTCGGCCTCTCCCAGAGAGGGGAGATCTGATGTGATGAGGTTCTGCAGAAAGCTCTCCGCATCCGCGCCGCCGATATCGAGGAAGGCGCGGTCGGGAAGAAAGGCATGGGTCATGGCAATCCGGTTTCCCTTGGGGTGAAACGGACTCACAGATAGAACAAAACGGGTATGTTGAGAACAGCCGCCGCGGCACAAAAATGTGACGGCCGGCCTTGCCTATTCGCCCGAGCGGAAGAACTTCCAGGTCCCGTCGGGCGCAATGCCGATGCGGAAGAAGCTGTAGGTGCCGAAATCCTGCATGTCCTGGTAATCGCCTGCGGTGACGATCCGCATCAGCTCCACCTTTTCCGGCGCCGTCAGCGTGTTCAACGGCTTGGCGGCAAAATAGGGCCAGACATAAGCTTCATCCGGCGTGCCCACGCTCACATGGGCAAAGCCGCTGCCCATGATGTTGAGGATCGAGGACAGGATCTCGATGCCGTCGGGATCGCCGGCCAGTTCCTTCAGCGTGTTGACAGGATCGCCTGCGGTCTCGCCGACGGAAACGTCTGTTGCCTTCGCGCCGCTGCCGAGAAGCGGGCGCAACTGCTCGATATTGCCGGACGCTGCAGCCTCCACGATCAGCTGGCGAGTCTTCTTCACCGGTTCAGGGACGGTATTGATGTCGTAGATCGCCTCTGCCGGCTTGCCGCCATTGAGTGGCAGTGTTGCGGGTGTGTTCGTCGGCTCCGATGGCGCGGAATTCACCAGGGGATCGGGAGAGGGAATGCCTGTCGTAGGCGGCTCGGCGGGCTTGTCCTTGCCGGCATCAGGCGTGCCGGGCAGGTCCTGCAGTGCCGAAAGCGCATGCGCCTGAATTGCCGGCAGGCAAACGGCCGACAGGGCAAGGAAAAAGGCAGATCGCCGCAGCCATGGGCCGGCTTGCGGCTTGGTCGTCAGGCGAGGCGTCATGCCGTCCACTCCGATTCCTACTGAATCGTCCGCTTGGGAGAGAACTCGCCAGCCTGCACGCGGTCGCGCAGCGAGGTCAGCAACGCTTCGGCGGCGTCTTCGCCGTGAATGCGAACCGTTTCGCGGATGGCCATGTCGATGGCGGCGTCGGCGATGATCTCGGGTCCGATACCGTCGGCCATGCCGTCAGCCCAGGCCTCGTTCTGGTACTCGAGCGCGGCTTGCCGCTTCTCGTGTACGATCATGTCGTCGATGTCGTTCAGGCTGGGTTCCATTGCATGCTTCCCCGTGAGGGTTCTTACCACTTGTTTAACTGTTCTATCAGCGTTTTCCCAATTCAGCACGTGCCGAGAGCGAATCGGGTTAATTAATCGTCAATTTCCGAACCTGGCGGTAATTTCTGTGGCGAGTGTTGCGCCTTCGGCACGGTAACGCGCCTCAGCCGCCAGCGCCGTTGCCGTGCAGGTCGAATGCAGGGCCGCGAAGGATCGGTATCCGCGATTGAAGGCCGCGGTCAGCTTCTGCTTCCGCTGCGGCTCCTTGGCGGCCTCCAGCTGCAGCAGACGCTCCATCTGTTGCCGAGATGGGTCGGGCATGTCCGGCGTGCAGAGACCGCGAAGATAGTGCACGGAACCCAGGATCTCGGAGAGGCGCAGCAGGTCCTTGTCATAGGGCGCGTCCTGCTCCAGCACGATCGCGGGCGGTGCCGGTTGCGCGGCAGGCGCGGGCTCCGCCTTCGCCGTCTTGCTTGCGGCATGGGCAGCGAGCGGCGCGAGCAGGAGGATGGCGGAAAGGGCGGCGAAGGCCGCGCGGCTTGATGTCATGAGCCCAAGCAAAACCGGTTTTTGCGGGCGTTTCAAGGCGAATGGCCCGCTTCTCATGCGGCTTCTCCCGAAAGACGCCGCTTTTCCATGCGGTCGATGCACTCCTGCACGCTTTCCGGCACGGGCAGGCGGCTGATCTCATCTGCACTGTACCACCCGCATTCCAGGGCATCGTCGGCAGCCATGGCTTCGTTCTTGCCCACTTCCCGCGCGGCAAAGACCGAGAGGAAGAAATGGTGGCTCACGCTGCCGTCCCCGGCACGGGTCACGAGATCATAGGTGGCAAAGAGTTCGGGATCGGCGATCAGGATGCCGGTCTCCTCTGCGCATTCGCGAATGGCTGCCTGTTCCGGCGTCTCCCCCGGTTCCGCCCGTCCGCCCGGAAAGGCATAAAGGTCCGCTGCCGGCGGATTGCGGCGGCGGACAAGCAAGTAGCGGTCTCCTCGCGACACAATGGCGGAAGAAGCCGGCGCGGGCTCTGACATGGCGGGTTTCCGAAAGCGAATCGTTGATGAGACCGTTATAACCCGTGTCGTCACGCCGTGCAGGCAGGCGTTAATTGATGGTTAACAAAGGAGGGCAGGCGTGGCCGTTCGGGCACTCTGCGCGGCGGCAGTGCTTGCGTGCGTGGGCTCGACCTCTTCCGGCCGGGAGTTGACCTTGGGTGAGGGGAATGCGACGCTGAGCGCATGTGCGGACGATTTTCCCTGACGGCCACCCCGGAAGAGGTGCGCGAACTCTTCGGTCTCCTCGAGCTCGACGAATTTCCCGCGCGCTACAACATCGCGCCCACGCAGCCGATCCTGGTCATCGTCTCCGGGGAACGCAGCGAGCCCGGCAGCAACCTGCCGGAGCGCCGCGCGCTTCTGGTGCGCTGGGGCCTCACGCCCGGCTGGGTGAAGGATCCCAAGGATTTTCCGCTGCTGATCAATGCCCGCGCCGAGACCGCGATCGGCAAGGCCTCGTTCCGCGCGGCCATGCGCCACCGGCGCGTGCTCGTGCCCGCCTCCGGCTTCTATGAATGGCACCGCCCGCCGAAAGAGAGCGGCGAGAAATCGCAGGCCTACTGGATCCGCCCGAAGAACGGCGGCATCGTCGCCTTTGCGGGGCTGATGGAGACATGGTCGTCCGCCGATGGTTCGGAGGTCGATACCGGCGCGATCCTGACCGTCGGCGCCAATGCCGTCATCGCCCGCATCCATGACCGCATGCCGGTCGTCATCCAGCCCGAGGATTACAGCCGCTGGCTCGACTGCAAGACGCAGGAGCCGCGCGAGGTGGCCGATCTCCTGAGGCCCGCGCAGGCGGACTTCTTCGAAGCGATCCCGGTGTCGGACAAGGTGAACGCCGTGCGCAACGTGGGCCCGGACCTGCAGGAGCGCGTGGAGCCGCGGGTGGCGCTGGCGCCCGTGAAGGAGAAGCCGGGGGAAGAGGACGACAGGCGGCAGATGTCGCTGTTCTGAACGACAAAAACCCGCGTCTCCGCGGGTCCGGTCATCTGCCCGTCATCGGGCCGGTCTATGGCTGAGGGCCAGGACGAGAGCTCAGGCGAGCTTCTTCTTCGGCGCCTTGATCATCAGCGCTGCTGCCAGAACGGCCTTCAGGCCGAGCGGCCGATATTGTGCGGAAAGATCCGGCTTCATCGGTACGGTGCTCTTCGCCGGCTGCGTCGTCATGGTCCTCATCCCCTCCACCTAAGTGATTTGCGTCTGACTTCAGCGTGTGATGTGAGAATTCGGCGAATTGTTGGCGAAGGCAAGCGGAATGTTGCGAACCGATTAAAAATTGCGGTTAACGGGCGCGGATCGATCCATATCTGTCGTTTACAGCGCGTTTTACGCTCCGCTTGCGTTATTTTAGCGAAAAAATCAGATGTTGCGATCGATTTCGGATTCGGCGCCGGGCGGGCCGACTTCGCCGGCATCGCCGACGGTCAGCGTGCCATACTGCCGGTGCCACGCACGCGCGCCGAAAGGCAGCGAGGCGAGATAGGCAATCACCGTCGCGACCATGACCTCCCAGGTATAGGTCATCAGCAGCGCCACGTAGAGCACGACGAGCAGCATCAGCGGCAGGGCGAAATCACGCGGGATGCGCCGCTTCGACGACTTGCCGGACCAGACGGGGAGGCGGCTCACCAGCAGCAGCGCGATCACGATCGTATAGCCGGCGGAGATGTAGGCGAAGGGTACGGAGGAGGGGATGCCGAGGAAGCCGAAATAGACCGGCAGCATGACCAGCATGGCACCGGCGGGCGCAGGCACGCCCACGAAATATTCCGACTGCCAGGCGGCCTTCACCTTGCGCTCGTCCATCACGTTGAAGCGGGCAAGCCGCATGCACATGGCAATCGCATAGACGAGCGCTGCGATCCAGCCGAGCGAGCGGGCCTGACCGAGCGCATAGACGTAGACGACGAGGCCGGGGGCGACGCCGAAGTTGACGATGTCGGCAAGCGAATCCATCTGCGCGCCGAACTTGGACGTTGCCTTGAGGAGTCGCGCCACGCGTCCGTCTATGCCGTCGAGGAAGGCTGCGAGCAGCACCATGCCGACGGCCATCTCATAGCGGCCATCGAAGGCGAGGCGCACGCCGGAAAGGCCGGCGCAGATGGCAAGCACGGTGATGATGTTCGGGATCATCAGGCGGACGGGAATTTCCCTGAGACGCGGCCCGCGGGCGGCATCGTTTTCACCATTCGGTTCCCGGTGCGGCTCGAGCTCTGCCATCGCGTCTTCTCCCGCCCGTTCCCGATCAGTCGCGCCGGCCGATGATCGGACCCTTCAACGAGCCGAATTCGGCGATGACCGTTTCGCCTGCGGTGGCGATCTGGCCGACCATCACCCGCGGCTGCGCCCCTGCGGGCAGGTAGACGTCGAGGCGGGAGCCGAAGCGGATGAGGCCGAAG
>CAMFHT010000119.1 GCA_945952245.1 uncultured Rhizobium sp.
ATGGCCGTCTATCTCTGGGTCGCCAAGAAGAAGGGAGCCTTCGATGCGCTCTGACAAGAAATCGGCGCCGCTTGCGCTGAAGATCGCGGCCATCGGTGGCCTGCTCTTCCTGCACCTGCCGATCCTGCTGATCTTCGCCTATGCCTTCACCACGGAGGAAAAAAGCTACAAGTGGCCGCCGCCGGGCTTCACCACGCAATGGTTCGCCGTCGCCTGGAACCGGCAGGACGTATGGGACGCGCTGGCGCTCTCCTTCAAGGTCGGCCTGATCGCAACCGCGATCGCGCTGGTGCTCGGCACGCTCTGCGCCGCCGCCGTCTCGCGCACGAAGTTCTTCGGACGGGAAGCGATTTCGCTGCTCGTGATCCTGCCCATCGCGCTGCCCGGCATTATCACCGGCATCGCGCTCCGCTCGGCCTTCTCGCTGCTCGACATCCCCTTCTCGATGTGGACGATCATTCTCGGCCATGCCACCTTCTGCGTGGTCGTCGTCTACAACAATGCCGTTGCCCGTTTTCGCCGCACCTCCGGCTCGCTGATCGAAGCCTCCTACGATCTCGGCGCCGACGGCTTCCAGACCTTCCGGCACGTGGTGCTGCCCAACATCGCGACCGCACTCCTCGCCGGCGGCATGCTCGCCTTCGCGCTCTCCTTCGACGAGGTGATCGTGACGACGTTTACCGGCGGCCAGCAATCCACCCTGCCGATCTGGATGCTCGAAGAGCTCATCCGCCCGCGCCAGCGGCCGGTGACCAACGTCGTGGCCATGGTCGTGGTTCTCGTGACCTTCCTGCCCATCCTGGCAGCCTATTACCTCACCCGCGACGGCGACCAGATCGCCGGCGGCGGCAAGTAAACCCTATCCATAATAAGGGAGAACACCTGATGGACACGCAAATGCTGATCGGTTCCAACTTCGAAGCCGGCACCGAAACCGAAGAACAGATCTTCAACCCGAAGACGGGCGAGACGATCCTGAAGATCGCCGAAGCCTCGCTCGGCCAGCTCGACCAGGCGGTCGATGCCGCCGAGAAGGCCTTCGTCGACTGGTCGCAGACCACGCCCGCCCAGCGCTCCGCCTATCTCCTGCAGATCGCAGACGCGATCGAGAAGGATGCGGACGGCTTTGCGGCGCTCGAAGCGCTGAACTGCGGCAAGCCGATCAATGCCGTCAAGAACGACGAAATCCCCGCCATCGTCGATTGCTGGCGCTTCTTCGCCGGCGCGATCCGCTCCATGCACGGCCCGGTCGCCGGCGAATATCTGCCCGGCCACACCTCGATGATCCGGCGCGATCCGGTCGGCATCATCGGTTCGATCGCGCCTTGGAACTACCCGCTGATGATGATGGCCTGGAAGCTTGCGCCCGCGATCGGCGCCGGCAACACCGTGGTCTTCAAGCCCTCCGAGCAGACGCCGCTGACGGCGCTGAAGCTCGCCAAGGTCATGGCCGACATCCTGCCGGAAGGCGTGGTCAACGTGGTGCTCGGACGCGGCGAAAGCGTCGGCAATGCGCTGATCAACCATCCGAAGATCGCCATGGTCTCGATCACCGGCGACGTTGCAACCGGCAAGAAGGTGCTGGCGGCGGCCTCCAAGACCGTCAAGCGCACCCATCTCGAACTCGGCGGCAAGGCCCCGGTCATCGTCCATGCGGACGCCGATCTCGACGCCGTCGTCGCCGGCATCCGCACCTTCGGCTATTACAATGCCGGCCAGGACTGCACCGCCGCCTGCCGCATCTATGCGGACGGCAAGATCTACGACAAGTTGGTTGCCGACCTCTCCGCCGCCGTCTCGACCATCAAGCTCAACCAGGCCGACGACACCGAGAACGAAATCGGCCCGCTGATCTCCAGGCGCCAGCGCGACCGCGTCGAGAGCTTCGTCTCCCGCGCCGCCGAGCTGAAGCACATCGAGATCGCCACGGGCGGCAAGGTGCTGGGCGACAAGGGCTACTTCTTCCAGCCGACGGTGGTTGCCGGCGCCCTGCAGGACGACGAGATCGTGCGCCGCGAAGTGTTCGGCCCGGTCGTCTCCGTCACCCGCTTCGACGAGCCCGACCAGGCCGTCACCTGGGCCAACGACAGCGATTACGGCCTCGCCTCCTCCGTCTGGACCAAGGACATCTCGCTCGCCATGAAGACCGCCTCGCGGCTGCAGTACGGCTGCACCTGGGTCAACACCCACTTCATGCTGACAAACGAAATGCCCCACGGCGGCGTCAAGCAGTCCGGCTATGGCAAGGACATGTCGATCTACGCGCTCGAGGATTACACCGCCGTGCGGCATGTGATGATCGCGCACGGGTAACGGCAAATCCTCCTCTCCCCGGCGGGGAGAGGAGACAAGCGGTGGTCTTCCCGCCCCTTGCGGGCGGGAAAGCAAAATCGAGGAATTAGCGGCCATGCCGCTAAACCTCTGATTTTGCAAGGGCGGGTTAGGAGAGCGAAGCGCTCGGCCCAAGGCCGGACCCCCGCTCTTGGAATTTCTAGCACTTAGCCCTTTCGGGCTAAGATGCTGAAATTCCATTCTCGCCCGCCAGGGGCGAGAAAAACGCCACCTCAAATCAAATTCGCCCCCACGTTCACCGCGAGCGCCAAAATCGTCGTGTTGAACAGGAACGACAGGACGGAGTGGGCGAGCACCAGCCGGCGCATGGGCATCGAGGTCACCGAGACATCCGCCGTCTGGGCGGCAACGCCGATGGTGAAGGAGAAGTAGAGGAAATCCCAGTAGACGGGCTCCTTGCAATCTTCGGGGAATTTCAGGCCCTGCGCCGGTCCCTCGTTGGAATAGAAGGTATGGGCGTAGTGGGTGGTGAAGAGCGTGTGCACGAACACCCAGGACAGCACGATCGTGCCGACCGCCTCATAGGGCCGGGCCGAAAGCGGGTTGTCCGGAGACTGGTGCACGTTCTGCAGCAGCAGGAAGATGACGGTGAGGCTCGTCGCCGCGGCAACGAGCGAAAAGAACAGGATCTGCCCGTCCGGCAGGTCGATGTCGTTGGCGCGGCGCTTGATGGTGTCGGCCGTGCGCGACAGCATGAAGTACCAGCAGACCCCGATATAGACGGCCACCCCTGCATCCCAGCTCAGGATGAAGTCATCGAGGTCCCAGCCACCCGCCTTCAGCACCAGCCAGACGGTGATACCCGCGCCGAGGCCGAAGAGGATGGCCGGATGGAGCCTGAGGAGCGCCGTTCCCGACCATCTGATGTCCGTATCGTTCTCCACGCGCCACGCTCCCTGCCTGTTTCAAGCCAAGCTGTAGCGCGCTGCGTGGCGGGACGAAAGGGTCAGGTGGACCAACCGCCGTCGACGATGTGGATCTGGCCGGTGGTGAAGGCGGCATCGTCGCTGGCGAGATAAGTGACGAGCGCTGCGATCTCCTCCGGCGTGCCGATGCGGCCCATGGGCTGGCGGCCGATGAAATCCCTGAGCGCCTTTTCATAGTCGCCGGTCGCCTTCAGGCGGTCGTGCAGCGAGGGGCTGTCGACCGTGCCGGGGCAGATCGCATTGCAGCGGATGCCCTTCGTCACGAAATCGGCGGCAATGGACTTGGTGAGGCCGATGACGGCAGCCTTCGAGGCGCAGTAGGCGAAGCGGTTCGGCACGCCCTTCACCGAGGAGGCGACCGAGGCCATGTTGACGATCGAGCCCTTGCCTTGCGCGAGCATGCCCGGCAGCACGGCCTTGGCGAGACGGAACATGGCCTTGGCGTTGAGATCGAAGGAGAAGTCCCAGTCCTTCTCTTCCGTTTCGAGGATGGTGCCGGCATGCACGAAGCCGGCGCAGTTGAAGAGCACGTCGACGGTGCCGATCCCGCCCACGAAGGCGCGGACCTCGTCGCCGTCGAGCACGTTCAGCTTCCGCTTCGTCGCGCCCTCCAGCGTCGAGAGCGCATCCATGTTGATGTCGGTCGCGATCACCTTGGCGCCCAGCGAGACGAAGCGCTCGGCGGTTGCCCGGCCGATGCCCTGGGCGGCGGCGGTGATGAGTACGGTCTTGCCTTCCAGTCCATGTGACATGTCGAATTCCCTGCCCTTTCTTCAAGCCTTGGGACCATGCGCCCGGAAGAGCGCATCGAGTTGATCGAGGATCGCGCCCGGTGCGCGGCGGCTTCTCAGGCCCTCGGTCAGCGCGTCGGCGCCCTCCGCCTGGAAGCGCATGTAACCATCATGGCGCGGGCGAAGCCAGCCGCCTTCGAGCGTCGCGCGCGTGTTTTTGTAGAAGCCGAGCACGGGCCTGTTGACGGCCTCGCTCTCCCAAGCCACCGCATGTCCGCACTGGCCGCCCGAGGCCGCATAGGGGCCTGCCTGCACCGTACCCGAGGCGACGAAGAAGGCGAAATCCTCTGACGCCTTCAGGTGCCTGCTCGATGCCGAGACGGCAATACCGGTGCCGCCGATGGCGGACCCGACCGGCGGGCGGCTGCCCACCACCGGCATGTCGGCAAAGGCGAGACGGCCCGGCCGGAAACCCTCGAGCGAATAGCTGACATAGCCATAGGTGAAGGGAATGACGGAGTAAGGGCTTTCCAGCCGCGAGACCTCCTCGAACACCGGAATGGGGTCCGAGACATAGGCCATGTCGGGCTGCGGGCGGCTCAGGCGGAGAAGCCAGTCCATGACCGCGAGCCCGGCTTCGCGGGCAACAAGCACGTCGCCCTCGTGATTGCAGGGCGTGCCGAGATGGGCGGCAAGCGTGAAGAAGCACATCAGCGAATGCGGCGCGCGGAGCGGCAGCAGCGCGCGGCCACGCTCGGCCATCAGCACCATGTCCTCGAGCTGCCGGACCGGGCCTTCCAAGCGGTCGGCGCGATAGGCCTGGACCTGGGTCGCGGCATCGATGGGCAGGCCCCATTGCCGACCCTGCCAATTGTAGCTCGGGAAGGAGGGGCCGACGCTCGCGGCTGCGATGTCGGCAAGCTCAGCCTCGCGGCCCGGCTGGTCGAGGGGATGAAGGCAACCCTCCGCCGTGATCTGCCCCACATGCGGGTGGTCGATGACGATCAGGTCGTAGGCGGCCGCGAGCTCCAGGACCGGAAAGCTTTCGAAGTCCTGCAGCGAGCGCTTGTCCCAATCGATCTCGACGCCGGTCTTCTCGCGAAAGATCGCGGAGCATGCGATCATCGGGTCATGGCCACGCGGGTGCGACCAGGTCATTCCCTTGAGACGGATGCTCATGCGGCTTGCCGTTTCTGGACGAGGAGAATGTGATCGCAGGCGAGAACCGTTTCGCCACGCTGGTTCAGGACCTCGAGCCGCTCCACCACGCGCCCGTGATCCTTCCGCTTCGGATCGTCCTCCTTCGATGCGATGACGACGCGGCTCTTGATCGTGTCGCCGATATGGACGGGGCGGATGAAGCGCAGCCGGTCGTAGCCATAGGAGAAGGCGACGGGGTTGATGAGCGTTGCGGTCAGCCCCACGCCGATCGAGAACACCATGGTGCCATGGGCGATGCGCTGGCCGCCGGGTAGCGTTTTTGCGAATTCCGCGTCCATGTGGTGCGGAAAGAAATCGCCGGTATGGCCCGCATGGACGACGAAGTCCGTCTCGGTGATGGTGCGGCCGGTGGTCAACCGCTCGTGGCCGAGCTGGTAGTCCTCGTAGTGTATGGTCTGTTCTGCCATGGTTTCATTCCGGAAGCTGTGCGATGGGCGTCGCGGGTGCGGCGCTCGACTGGTAGGCGGCCTCGACCAGCGCCATGGTCTGCCAGGCGTCCTCGACGGAGCCGACGAGGACCTCATCTTCGCCCGAGGCGAAGCGCTGGAGATTGGCCATGCGGTTGAGGAAGGCATCCGGGAACCAGGCGCCTTCGAGATTCACCTCGACCCAGTCCGTGCCGCCAGCCGGACGGATGAAGATCTCGTCCGGCTCGCCGCGGGGATAGTCGAGGTTTACGCCGAGCTTGATATAGGCGGCGCCCCTGGTTCCGCAGATGCGGAATTCGCAGGCCTGATACTTCCGCCCGAAATCGTGGTCGTGATTGACGGAGAGTGCGCAGCGCACGCGGTCGCCATAATCGAGGATGGCAGAGGTGCGCGTCTGCGCGACCTCGTGGTTCGGATGACCAATCGTCTTCGCGTGCACGCCTCTGGGATTGCCGAGCAGGCCGCAGATGAAATCGAGATAGTGGATCGAGTGCATGGCGATCTCGATCCGTGGCAGGCCCTTGAGGAACGGCCAGAGGCCCCAGGGGGTCGCGAGCGCCAGCCAGGCGTCGAAATCGACGACCTCGCCGAGATAGCCCTTGTCCACGGCATCCTTCAGCGCCAGCATCATCGGCGCGAAGCGGAGCTGGAAGTTGACGGCAGCCTTCAGATGCCGCCCACGGCTGATCGAGAGGATCTCGGTCGCGGCTGCTAGATCCGAGCCCATGGGTTTCTGGATCAGCGCCGCTGCCCCTTCCGGCAACCGGCTGAGGATGGAGGCATGCGCGGCGGGCGGGGTTGCCAGATCGAAGACGGCATCGGGAACGGAGAGAGCCTCCTCCACGGTGCCAAACGCCTTCACGTTCCATTTCGCCGCGAGCGCCTCGGCCTTCGCGTGGTCGGGATCGAAGACGCCGGCGACGGGAAACCCGCCCTTGGCATAGGCCGGCAGGTGCGCATCGCCGACGATCGAACCCGCCCCGAAGATGACGATGGGTCTCGGGCTCTTGGGCTTCGGCCACCATTGCCGGAGGCTTTTCGGGTCGAAGTCAGTCATGGTGGAAGACCTCTTCCATCATGGCCCACCATTCGCCCTCCTTGCGGGTTTCGAGCGGCTTCTGGCAGGGGATGCAATAGGACCACCATTCCTGGTTCTTCGGGCTCGCGGCCATCGTCTTCATGTCCGCCTCGAAATCCGTGCCGACATATTCCCAGTAGCCGAACAGCAGGTTTTCCGGCTCCTTCAGGAAGATCGAGTAATTGGTGATGTTGCATTCGGAGATCAGCGCCAGGATCTCCGGCCAGACGGCCGCGTGCAGCCGCTTGTATTCGTCGATCTTTTCGGCGTTGAGGCCGATCACCATGCCCATGCGCTGCATTGTCCGCTCCCCTTATCTGATCTCTGCGTCGAATTCGCCCAAAGCCGCGGCCTTCACCGCATCCCAGTCCCAGTCGATGCCGATGCCCGGCGCGGACGGGGCGAGCGCCATGCCGTCCTCGATCGTCATGCGGGACGATGTCAGGCTGTCGAGCTGGGGAATGTATTCCACATATTTGCCATTCGGCACGGCGCAGGTCAGGCTCACATGCAGCTCCATCAGGAAATGCGGGCAGACCGGCATGTCGAAGGCCTCCGCCGCATGCGCGACCTTGAGCCAGGGCGTGATGCCGCCGATGCGGGCAACATCCACCTGCACGATCGAGCAGGCCCCCTTCTGCATGTATTCGCGGAAATGGCGGATGGAATAGAGGGATTCCCCGACCGCGATCGGCGTCGAGGAGCGCTGGTTGAGCCGCACATGGCCGTCGATGTCGTCGGCGGGCAAAGGCTCCTCGATCCAGCCCAGGTCCAGATCGCGCAGCCGGTCGGCACGGCGGATCGCCTCGTCCAGCGTGAAGCCCTGGTTGCAATCCGTCATGATCTCGAAGCCGGGGCCGACGGCGGCACGGACGGCAGAAAGACGGGCAACATCTTCCGACACATGCGGACGCCCGATCTTGATCTTAGACCCGCGAAAACCCTTTTCCTTCGCCGCCAGCGCATCCTCGACAAGCGCTTCGGCAGGGATATGCAGCCAGCCGCCCTCAGTCGTGTAGAGCGGGCAACGGTCCTTCGCGCCGCCCGCGAGCTTCCACAGCGGCAAGCCCTGCCTCTTCGCGCGCAGATCCCAGAGCGCGGTATCGATGGCGGCGATGGCGAGCGCCGTGATTGCGCCGATCGTGGTGGCATGGGTGTGGAATTCCATCTTCCGCCAAAGATGCTCGATCTGGTCGGCATCCTCGCCGATCAGGATCGGCGCCAGATGATCGGCGAGCAGCCGGATGACGGAGGAGCCGCCGGTGCCGATCGTGTAGCTGTAGCCGGTGCCGGTCGCGCCGTCGCTGTCGGTGATGGTGACGATCGGCGTTTCCTGGCTGACGAAGCTCTGGATCGCATCGGTGCGCTTCACCTTGGGCTTCAGGTCCGCCATGCGGATTTCGATGCGTTCGATTCTCGCCATCGCGCCCTCCCTCAGCCCTTGAGCGTTCGGCCGGTCTCGGCCGAGAACAGATGCGCCTGCGACAGGTCGAAGGACAGGCGAATGCGGTCGCCGGGCTTCAGTGCCGTCGGGTTCAGCATGCGCGACACCCATTCGCGGCCGCCGAACTCGGCAAAGACCAGCGTCTCGTTGCCGAGCGGTTCGGTGATGACGACAGGCACATCCACCTCGTGGACCTCCGACGCATCGCCCGAATGCAGGCCGTGGCCGCTCGGGAAGAGATCGTCCGGGCGCAGCCCGAACACCACCTTGTCGCCGTCCTTCACCTTGCCGCGGAACTGGGCCGGCAGCGGCAGGCTGTCGCCATTCCTGAAGAGGATCAGTTCGTTGCCTATGCTCACCTCTTCGAGGTTCATGGGCGGCGAACCGATGAAGCCGGCGACGAAGCGGGTGGCGGGCCGCTTGAACACCTCCTCCGGCGTGCCGACCTGCTCGATATGGCCGTCGCGCATGATGACGATGCGGTCGGCGAGCGTCATCGCCTCCACCTGGTCGTGGGTGACGTAGATGACCGTCGACTGGACCTTGGCGTGCAGCTTCTTGATCTCGGTACGCATCTGGGTTCGCAGCTTGGCGTCGAGGTTCGAAAGCGGCTCGTCGAACAGGAAGACTTCCGGATGGCGCACGATCGCGCGGCCCATGGCGACGCGCTGGCGCTGGCCGCCGGAAAGCTGCGAAGGCTTGCGCTCCATCAGGGCATCGAGGCCGAGAATGGCGGCCGCCTCGTTGACGCGGCGGTCGATCTCCTCCTGCGGACGTTTGGCGATCTTCAGCGAGAAGCCCATGTTCTCGCGCACCGACATGTGCGGGTAGAGCGCGTAGGACTGGAACACCATGGATATGTTGCGGTCGCGCGGGGGCAGGTCGTTCACCACCTTGCCGCCGATTTCGATCTCGCCGCTGGAAATGCTCTCGAGCCCAGCGATCATCCTGAGCGTCGTGGACTTGCCGCAGCCGGAGGGCCCGACGAGCGCGATGAATTCGCGGTCCGCGACGTCGAGATTGATGCCGTGGACGACTTTCAGAGCGCCATAGGCCTTGACGAGATTCTTGAGCGATACCTGAGCCATGGTTCAGCCTTTGACCGCACCGAAGGTCAGACCGGAGACCAGGTGCTTCTGAATTGCAAATGTGAGGAGGAGTGCGGGAATGATCATCACGACCGCGAGCGCGCACATGCCGCGCCAGTCGATGGTGAATTCCGCGGTGTAATCGAGAAGCCCGACCGGCAGCGTCTTGGAATTGACGGAGCGGGTGAGCTGCGAGGCGAGTGCATATTCGTTCCACGACGTCAGGAAGGCGAAGATCCCTGCCGAGGCGATGCCGGGACCAGCCAGAGGAAACTCCACCGCCCAGAAGGCCTGCCAGCGGGTGCAGCCATCGATCTGCGCGGCCTCCGCCAGATCTTTCGGCACCTGCCGGAAGAAGCCGTCGATCAGCCAGATGGTGAAGGGCACGTTGAGCGCCACATAGGTGAGGATCAGCCCGAAGTGGGTGTCGATGATGCCGATGCGCGAATAGACGATGAAGAGCGGCAGCGAGAGCGCGATGCCGGGCACCGAGCGCGTGAGCATCAGCCCCAGGAAGGCGGCGTTCTTGCCGCGGAACCGGAATCGGGCGAAGGCATAGCCGCCGGACATGCCGATCGCGAGCGCGATGACCGTCGAGGTCACGGATATGACGAGCGAGTTGCGGAAATAGTCCCAGACCGGAATGCCGCCCTGGCCGACGCCGCCGAACATGGCGCGATAGGCATCGAACGACAAGTCTTGCGGTACCCAGACGGGCGGCTTCGCCATGATCTCCACAGTTGGCCTCAGCGAATTGAGCACGATCCAGAGACCGGGCAGGCAGATGATCATCATCGCGACGAAGAGGCCGACGAGATAGAGGACCTTGAGGATGCGGCGGTTCAGGCGGGCGCGGGCGTTCTTGTCCATTGGGCTCACCATTCGGCTGCGATCTGGGTCCGCGCGGCAGCGAGCTTGCGGAAGAAATAGACGGTGAAGAGGATGGAGAGCAGGATCGAGACATAGGCCATGGCATTGGCAAGGCCCATCTGCGCATCCGAATAGGCGGTGCGGCCGACCATGGTCCAGATGAGTTCGGTGCGCCCTGCCGGCCCGCCGTCGGTCATGATCTTGACGATGTCATAGGCGCGCGCGACGTCGAGCGAGCGGATGGTCATGGCGATGTAGGCAAAGGGCATGAGAAAGGGCCAGGTGACATAGCGGAAGGTCTGCCAGGGCGTGCAGCCATCCACCTTCGCCGCCTCCACCGGTTCCTGCGGCATGGCGAGCAGGCCGGCAAGGATGAGGATCGCGAAGACCGAGGTCGAAGACCAGACCTCCGCGACGACGATGGAGAACAGCGCGAGATTTCCGTTGATCAGCCACGGAATGGCCGTTTCGGTGAGGCCGAGCGATTGCAGGGCATTGTTGATCAGCCCGACATTGTCGTTGAACATGAACTTGAACTGGAAGCCGACCAGCACCGGCGAGAACATCATCGGGAACATCATGATGGTCCGGAGCGCCCGCTTGCCCATGGTCGCCTTGTTGACCAGGATCGCGACGCCGAGGCCGAGCAGCATTTCGAGATTGAGCGCGATCGTCAGCAGCACCACGGTGCGCAGGAAGGCGATCCAGAAATCCGGATTGCTCATGATCCGCACATAATTGCGGAAGCCGACGAAGATGTAGAGGCTGTCCGGCTTCGTCAGCCGGAAGGGCGTGAAGCTCGAATAGAGCGAGAGC
>CAMFHT010000120.1 GCA_945952245.1 uncultured Rhizobium sp.
CTAGATCGATGGATTGCTCGCTGTTTTCAATCGAACATGCTTGGACCAAGCCTGTGCCTTTCTCTCAATAAGCCACCAGAAGCCGGTTGAGCCAACCACACTTGCGATGGCGATACCTATCAGGACGCCGATATCTGCGATGACGCCCGTTCCCAAGAATTTGTGGCCAACAAACCCCGCTGCGCCCGTGATCGGATTGTGAATCAGGTATAGGCTGTACGAAATGGCACCCAGGAATTGTAGCCATTTCCAGTTTAGGGATGTATAAATTGCTCCTGTTCGCAAAAAAAATAAGAGAAGCAATGCTGTAATGGTGCTGTAAATCCAGAATTCGATACTTTCATGGCCGAACGCAAGCATAAGGCCGGCGAGCGTGAGCAAAGCGATCTGTCGCGTTTTTGCTTCCACAGCTCGATAGGCAAGGGCGCCAATGAAAAAAGCCGGCCAAAGATTCACAAAAAGTCCTGGCATCATTTTGTCATGAGGGACAAAAAGAGCGGTAATTGCGAGGCCGTACATGATCCACCATGCAGCCTCTTTCGCCCATGTTTTTTCTCCGTAAAGAAGACCGGCTGCCGTGATCAGGCCTACGAAAAATAAATAAAATTGTACTTCATAGGCTAGAGTCCAGTAAACAGTATTGATCTGGGGGTAATTCAGAAACGCCTGAAGATAGAAGAGATGCGAAGAAATAGCGCCAAAAGTAGGCCAGGTCATCCTCTCATGTTTTACAATGGAGGATAACAAGCCCATGGCGAGGACAAAAACGATGGAGGCCCAGTATGGCGGGTCCAATCTAATAATGCGCTTTAATGCAAACCGCCCGAAATTACGGACGGATGGACTCAATTCGCGAACGCTATGGGCAATCACGAAGCCGCTCAGGGCAAAAAATATGGGAACCCCGTTATGGCCCTGATCGAAAACCGTGGTTCTGAACCAAGAAGGCAGCGAAGCATAAAGGGTCGGTAGATGGCCGCCTTCCCTTGCGTGAAAGAGCACAACCCACATCGCAGCGAAGCCCCGCAGGGCTTGAACGACCGTGAAATTTTGGCGCTCAATTGCTTCAGCTGCTTTGGGGGTCACGCGCCTTCCTGCCTAATATGCGGTTTCCAGTATTGAGGGTCGGTTTCGTCGGATTGTCTCTTTTAATTGCAAAATTGAAAAGTGAAAAATTTATCATTCTATTTAGTGATTTCGGTCTGAACTGGACCAAATTCTGGAGGATTTGGCCACGTCGCAACGTGCGCTTTGGTCACCTACTGGCTCCGCCGAGAGCCAATCTTAGCACCACGCAGCACGAGCCCTGGAATGCCTTCGCGAGATCCCTCGCTGGATCTTATGGAAGGCACCTCCAGGTGGACGGTTCGAAAAACCCTGATTTCTGGGCGAGCGAAGCGGCCGGCTGCATTCTGTGGGCTGAGACCGTGCTTGTTGGCGCGTTGCGGAGGGCGTAGCCCGGCCTCTTGTCCTGAGGATGCGTACTATGCCGCCGCGCTCCGCGTGAGCCCAGGCAGGCTGACGCATTTTGTAGACGAGATTGGCCATGCCGATTTTGGCCTTCGCCCTGGCAATGCCGGTGGTGCGCACGAAGAGGCTCATCCTCGCCTTCTCTACCAATGAGGAGAGATATCAGGCTGCCGCCGAAAATTCTGCGCGGTCGGTAATGGGACAGGAGCCGACCTCTTGCGCCAAGTCACTGGTGTCCGCATCCGGGCAATCTCCCAATGTCCGCACCTGGCGCGTTTCGCGTGTATCAAGCCCTCATTCGAGACTTGGAAAGCTTACCATAAGGCAATTTGGCCAACGCGACATAGCGCCGTTCGCGTGGCGCACAGCTACGAGTTTGAACTCGAATTTATAGTCGTCATATCGCCGACCCCATCATCGCCATACGGATCATCGCCTCAAGTAAGAGCCGATGATCCGGTGCGACCGGCATATGCGGTGTTCCATCCCTACGGAGCTTTCGGGAGATCGGCGAAGCGGTCCGTGACCTGGGTATAGGCTCGATAGACCTCATCCAAGCCATCCGAGCCGTCGATGGGCGGATCCTGAATCTGCCGGAAGATTTCGTGCTTGACGAAATAGCGCCATGTCACCGGAAGTTTGGCGAGAATACCGGTCAACACATCGTAGCGCGCTTCGGTCCACACTGCCTCGAAGGCCAACCTGCCCGGGCCGTGTCCAAACTCGGCCCAATCGGCGTCGCTGCGCAGTTGTCCGCGCAACTGCGTGGTCGCGGCCTGATCAACCCCGCCATCGGCCGCGATGACGACACCGTAGTCGCCCTTAGCCCGATCCACCGAAACCAATCCTCGCCGAACGTCGGCAAGAACCTTCTCGACAGGCCGGTCCAGCGGAGAGCCATAGCCGCCGGCACCCGGCCCCTGGATCAGGATGACGTCGCCAGGATCGCATTTCACCAGATCCTGCGACCCGAGCTCGATAGCGCCCGCAGTGCCGGGATTCTTGACGAAGCGCGAAACGGCGCCCGAGCGGCCACCACGCAGCCCCCAGGCCGAAATGACGGAGCGGTCCCGGTTGCGGGCGGTCACCATGGACTGGGGCTGGTCGAGCTGCAGCTCCATTTCGAGCGCGGTGCCTCCGCGATATTCGCCTGGGCCACCTGAATCCGGCACGAGACCATAGCGCTTGATGCGAACCGGGATTTCGGCTTCGCTGATCTCGACCGGCGTATTCTTCAGGAAGGAGAGATTGGCGCCGCTGCCATCCGCTCCGTCGCCGAAGGCGCTGCCGCCGGCACCGCCACCGACCGGGCCGACAGAGGCCATGATGGGCCGGCCCGCCCGCGTGCTGGTCTTGATGTTCATCAGCGTGACGGAACTCGCCGGAGATGCCGGCATTCGATCAGGCAGGGCACGGCAGAAGGCACCGAGGGTGACCGTCTGGGCCAGGGTGCAGGCGAGGGTGCGCATGCCGACCGCGACAGGCGACACGGCATTCATGATGGTCCCTTCCGGCAGGATCGCGCGTGTGGGCCGCATGAGACCCGCGTTCAGCATCATCGTCGGGTCGAGGCAGTAGAGTGCGTAGACCGTGCCCACCGTCACCAGGGCATGGCGTTCCTTGCCTCCGGTCGGCATGTTGTGCGAGGTCGCGAGCTGCGGGTCGGAGCCGGTGAAGTCCAGCGTCAGCGTGTCGCCATGCACCTTCAGGTTCACCGCGACGCGGACGGGATAGCCGCCCGTTTCGTCTTCGTCGGCATAGTCGGCGAAGAAGTACTCGCCGTCAGGAATCGTGCTGATGACGGCACGCGCCTGATTCTCGGCGTAATCGAGCAACTGATCGAGACCCGCCACGAAATTGTCCTTGCCGAACCGATCGAGGATTTCGTGGATCTTGCGCTCGCCGACATTGGCGCAGGCGATCTGTGCGTTGAGGTCGCCCCAGTTCTGCTCCGGCAGCCGAACATTATGGGCGATGATATCGAGAAGGTCCTGGTTGAGCACACCGCCGCGCATCAGCCGCATCGGCGGAATACGCAGACCTTCCTGCTGAATCTCCGTCAGGGTGCGTGAGAGCGTAGCCGGCACGGCGCCGCCGACATCCGTGTTGTGGATGTGATTGCCGACGAAGCAGACGATCTCGCCGTCGCGGAACACCGGCTTCCACATATGGATGTCCGGCGTATGGGTCGCGACATAGCCGGAATAGGGATCGCTGGTGATGCAGATGTCGCCCTCTTCGTAGTCGAAGAGCTTGATGACGTCGCCATAGTCGAGACCGGTGTACCAGGTCGCGCCGAAGGTCTTCGGCGAGGCCACGGTGAGACCGTCACGAGTCAGCACCTGGCAGGAGAAGTCCTCGGTCTCCTTGACGAAGGTGGAGTAGGCTGTGCGCATCAAGGTCCAGCCCATGCTCTCGGCCGCGGCGGCGCAGTAGTTCGCCAGGACCTGCAATGTGGTGTTGTCGAGCTTCACGGCCGGGTCTCCGGAACGATGCGAAGGTTGGCATATTCGTCGACGCTGACGGCCATGTTCGGCAGCACGACGGTGGTGCAATCGTCCTGTGTGACCACGGCGGGACCGGCGAAGTTCTGGCCGGGTTTCAGATCGCTGCGGGCAAAGACCGCGACGCTGCGGAGCGCCCCGTCGAGCCAGACCTCGGCATGGCGGAGCGGCTTAGCGGCTTCCGAAACCAACGCGTGACGCTTGAACTCAGGGCGGGCGGTGCGTCCGCTGATGACGAGGCGCAGCGAGATGATCTGCACCGCCGCGGTGGGATCGCTGTGGCCGTAGACACGCTCATGCTCGGCATGGAAGGCCTGCGCCATGGCCGCGGTGTCACCGGCAACGATCGTGGCCGGATCCAGCGGAGTGTCGAGCTCGAAGGACTGGCCACGATAGCGCATCTCCGCCGAGTAGATCAGGTGGCTTTCGCCGGAATAGCTCTGATCCTCGTGCAGCCAGGCTTTAGCCTTGGTCTCCAGCCGAGCGAACTCGCCGCGGATCGTCGCCCCCATGTCGGGAAGGAGATCGCTGTAGAGCGTCTTGATGAAGTCGTTCTTGATGTCGGCGATCAGCCCGCCCAGCGCGGAAAGGACGCCCGGTGTCGGCGGCACCACGGTCTCGCGCATGTTGAGCTCGCGTGCCAGGAAGCAGGCCATCATCGGACCGGCGCCGCCGAAGGCGAGACAGGAGAAGTCGCGCGGATCGATGCCGAAGCGAGACACCAGCGCGCTGACGTCGGTATACATGCCGGAGACGGCGATGCGGATGATCGCCTCGGCGGTTTCCTCGATCGTGCGGCCGAGCTTGGTCGCAAGTTCGCCGACGACCGAGCGTGCCTTCTCCCGGTCGATGGTGACGGCCGAATAGCCGATCTCGGACAAACCGACGAGGCCCAGCGCCGCAAAGGCGTCCGTGATGGTGGCGCGCTCGCCACCGCGACCGTAACAGGCGGGGCCGGGACGGGAGCCGGCGCTTTCAGGCCCGACCTTGAGCACGCCCTGAGCGTCGACCCAGGCGATCGACCCCCCGCCTTCGCCGATCGAGGAGACCGACACCGAGGGGATGTAGATCTGGAACTCGCCGATCAGTTCGCCGACGCCGTATTGCGGCTGGCCGTCGACGATGACCGCGACGTCGGCCGAGGTGCCGCCGATGTCCAGGCTCATGCAGTTCCTGATGCCGGAAACCTCGGCAACGTAGGCGGCACCGATGACGCCCGAAGCGGTGCCGGACAGGATCATTTGCACGCATTCGCTCTTGCCCTGCTCGGCGGTCATGACGCCGCCGTTGGACTTGGTGAGCCGCGGCTCTGGCGTGACGCCTGCCTTCTTCAGTGCCGACTGCAGAGAGCCCAGATAATGGGAGACGCGCGGCTGCACATAAGCGCCGATGGTGGCGGTGATGGTGCGCTCGTATTCGCGGATGATCGGCCAGGTCTCGCTCGAGGCGAAGACCGGAAGCTCGGGGGCGAGCCGCTCGGCGATCGCCTTGACCGCCTCCTCGTGGGCGGGGTTGCGATAGGCATGCAGAAGCGAGACGACGATGCCCTCGCAGCCCGCGGCCTTGGCCCCTTCGACCGCACGGCTCACGCTCGCCTCGTCCAGCGGGTGCTCCTCTGTGCCGTCAGCCCGCAGGCGCCCGCCGATGCCGAAGACGAGGTCGCGCGGGATCAGCGGATCCGGACGCCTGGAGAGCAGGTTGTACATGTCGGGAATCTTGAGACGCGCCACCTCGAGCACGTCACGGAAGCCCTCGGTCGTGAACAGCGCGAGCTTCAGCCCCTTGCGCTGAATCACCGTGTTGATGCCGACCGTGGTGCCATGCGTGAAATAGGAGACCTCGGCAGGGGTGATGCCGTAGCGCTCGCCGATCAGCCTGAGGCCTTCCATGACCTCCGCACCCGGCTGGTCGGGACGGGAGAAGGTCTTCAGCGTCTTCAGACTCTGCGTCTCTTCGTCGAACAGCGCGAAATCGGTGAACGAGCCGCCGATATCGACGCCCACACGGTAACCCATGGAAACCTCCGGATGGTCTCGGGCGCGAGCGCGCGCTTCCGGCGTCGCGCTCGCGGATCAGAACGGGCTGCGGAAGCCGGCAGCCCCGCCACGCTCAGCGGCCGATGTCCTTGTTCCAGGTCTCGACCCATTTCGGCATCGCCGCGAGTATCTCGGCGAAGGGCGGCCAGCGCACGTCTTCGAGCTTGGGCATGCGCGCCTTCTGCTCGGGCTTGTACTGCGCTTTGGCGCTGGCAACCGGGTATTGGATCGCGGCGGCCCAGCAGGATTGCGGCTCGGGCGAGAACAGGAAGTCGATGAACTCCCAGGCGGCCGGCGAGCCGTTCTTGACCTTCTGGACGACCGTCGGGCTGACGACGCCGCCCGGCGCCGGATAGTAGAAGTTCAGCGACTTGAAGCCGCCATCGCGGGCGGCCCAGGCTCGCCCGTCCCAGTAGATGCCGATATCGGCTTCGCCTGACTGCATCTGCGTGAGGAACTGGTTGACGTCGTTCCAGAAGATCACGTTGCCGCTGTCGCGCAGCGCCTTCATCTTGGCGATGACGGGCGAGATGTCGCCGACCTTGCCGCCGAGCACGTCATTGAAGTTCCAGATCAGGGCGGTCGGGGTCGTGCTGGCGACGTTGATGCCCGGAAGGGCCGCCTGCCATTCGCCCTTGAGCGTGCGCTCGATGAACTCGGCCCAGCTCTTCGGCGGATTCTTGATCTTCGCCTCGTTATAGGCGAGCCCGGCCGCGCCGAAATGCAGCACCACGGCATCGCCGCCGACGACCTGCTTGAGCGGCTCCGGAACGTCGGCGAGGTTGGGAACCTTGGCCGGATCGATCTTTTCGACGAGGCCACGGGCCTTGGCATCCTCGGCACCGTCGATGAGCGTCAGGAAGACGTCGATCGGCGGCTTGGCCGGGTTGGCCGCGACCTGGTTGACCCACTGCGCCGGCGTGCCGAGCACGACATCGACGGTCTTGCCGGTCTTCTTCTGGAAGGGCTCGACATAGCAGGTCCGCAGCGACTTCTCCCAGACGCCACCGAAAGCGGTGACGGTCAGGTCGGCGGCGTGGGCGGGCATGGCAACCGAGAAAGCAAGCCCTGCAAGCGCAAGCAAGGGTCGATAAGGCTTCAGCGTCTTCATGGTGGTTCTCCCCTTTTTGGATGTTGTGCGGCGCGCCGCTTCGTTAGGACGGCGAACTCATGAATTTCAGGCCGACGGTGCGCTCGATCAGCAGCAGTGCGACCAGCGCGATGACCATCTGCACGGTGCCGATGGCCGCGATGGCGGGGTCGAACTGGTTCTGCAGGTAGCTCAGCATCACCACGGGCAAGGTGTTGGTCTGGGCGCTGCCGAAGAAGAGCGAGAGCGACAGGTTGTCGAGCGAGATCAGCACCGCGAACAGCATGCCGCTGAAGATGCCGGAGCCGATCAGCGGAAGCGTCACATAGGTGAAGATCTGCCGGCGCGAGGCGCCGAGGATCGCGGCCGCCTCCTCGTAATTGCGGCCGATGCCGCGATAGACCGCGACCACCGTGCGCACGACATAGGGGATCGAGACGACGGTGTGGGCGATGAGCAACGAGGTGAAGGAGATGCCCAGCCCGATCGCCGACAGCTTGTAGAGTAGCGCGATGCCCAGCAGGATCATCGGGATCGAGAGCGGCGCCAGCAGGAAGGTCGAGAGCAGGTCCGCAAGGCCCGAGCGGCTGCGCGCCAACGCCAGTGCCGCCGGAACCCCGAAGAGTGCGGCCAGCACCGCCGATGCTCCAGCCAGCTTCAGGCTGAACCAGAGCGAGTCGAGCAGAGGCCGATATTCCAGCAGCCGATGGTACCAGCGCAGGGAATAGGCCGTCACCGGAAAGGCGATGATCTCGGAATCTCCGAAGGAGACGAGGACCACGAAGACGATCGGCGCCAGCAGAAAGGCGAAGAAGATCAGTACGAAGGCGAGCAGCAGCAGAACAGGCAGGCGTCGCTCGAGCCTGCGCCAGGACGCGGTCGCGCTCATGAGGCACCTCCATCCCGCCGGATCAGGCGCAACTGGAGGAAGAGCGAGATCACGGCCAGCACCAGCAGGACATTGCCCATGGCGGCGGCGAAGCCGAGATTCTGGACGAGCAGGAACTGCTGGTAGATCAGCAGCGGCAAGGTGACGACGCTGCCTCCGCCGAGCAGAAGCATCGTCAGGAAGCTGCCATTGGCCAGCATGAAGACGACGATCGCCCCCGTAGCGATGCCGTCGAGGCTCAGCGGCAGGGTGATCTCGCGGAAGGTGCGCCAGCGGCTGGCGCCGAGCAGTTCGGCAGCCTCCTCCAGCCGGGTGTCGATCCCCTTCAGCACCGCCGCGATCGAGATCACCATGAACGGCACCAGCACATGGACCAGGCCGATGATGACGGCCGAAGGGTCCTGGAGCAGCCGCAGCGGGCGCTCGATCAGGCCCAGCGACAGCAGGGTACTGTTGAGCACGCCGTTGCGGGCGAGGATCACGTTCCATCCGAAGGTGCGCATGATGATCGAGGTCAGCAGCGGCGCGACCAGGAGGAAGATCATCACCCCGTTCCAGCGCCCGGCGTGCCGGACCATGAAAAAAGCGACGGGATAGCCGATCAGGATGCAGATGATCGTGGCGAGCAGGCTGACCCAGATCGTTCGCCCGAGCACACCGAGATAGTAGCTGTCGGTGAACAGGCGCATGTAATAATCGAGCGAGAAGACCGGTTTGCCGGCAGCATCGGGCACATAAAGGCTCTGGAGGCCGTTCTCGGCCAGCGGAAGCAGGAAAAACAGCAGGAGGAAGATCACGGCCGGCAGGACGGGCCATAGGCCGGCGCCGAGAGCCCGGCGGCTACGTCGTCCTGATGTCGCCGCCGCGGCGGTCACGCGGCGTCCTCCCGCATCGGTTCATCCTCAAGCAGACGAGCCGTGCCCGGCAGCCAGGACAGGCCGATTTCGGCCCCTATCGCCAATGCCGTCTCGCCGACCGGCCCGGTGATCTGCCGATAGGCCATCAACGGCCGATCGAGCCCAGGGCGTTTCAATTGGAACACGTGTGTCGCCCCGCGGAAGACGTGGCCCGAGACGGTCGCGCGCGGCTCGCTGGGGCCCGCTTCCATTGCCGGCACAATGCGTAAGTGCTCCGGCCGGATCGCCACTAGGGCAGTGCTGCCGACCGGGCGGGCCGGGGCATCCGCAACGAAGAACCCGGAGCTTCCCTCGTCACCGGGAAGCCGCAGCCGAAGGCCGCCTCTTTCCGCTCCCATCACAGTGCAGTCGATGATGTTGGAGGTGCCGAGGAATTCGGAAACAAAGCGGTTGCGTGGATGCTCGTAAACCTCCGCCGGCGAGCCGGCTTGCAGGATCCTGCCGCGGTCCATCACCACGATCATATCGCTCATGGTGAGCGCCTCCTCCTGATCATGCGTGACCAGGAGCGTGGTGATGCCGATTTCCCGCTGGAGCTGGCGGATCTCGAATTGCATCTGCTCGCGCAGGTTCTTGTCGAGCGCGCCGAGCGGCTCGTCGAGCAGCAGCATCGAAGGCTCGGTCACCAGCGAGCGAGCGAGTGCCACGCGTTGCTGCTGGCCGCCCGACAGCTGATGCGGATAGCGATCGGCATGCTGGGGCAGGTGCACGATGTCGAGCATGCGGCGCGTCCGCGCTTCGGTCTCGGCTCGGTTCACCCGTGCCATCCGCAACCCGAAAGCGACGTTCTGCGCAACGGTCATATGTGGGAACAGGCTGTAATTCTGGAAGACCATGCCGAGCTTGCGCCGCTGCGGCGGATCGTAGGTCCGGTCCTCGCCGCGGATCAGAACCTGCCCGGCATCCGGAAGCTCGAAGCCTGCGACGATACGCAGGGTCGTCGTCTTGCCGCAGCCGGAAGGCCCGAGAAGCGAGCAGAGCGTCCCGGCCGGAACGTCGAAGGAGGTCGGCTGCAGCGCGGCGACGCTGCCAAATGATTTACGGACCTCGCGCAGACGCAAGCCCGGTACGTCGGATGTGACGGCTGGCTGCGCCTTTGGCGTCGTTTGCGTCATGGTCCCTCTCTGACCGAGAGGCTAGCCCAAGTTTTTTCGCTGGCAACAAAAAAATTCCGAAAAGACATTTTTTTTCGGAAACGACATCGAGCGCCGGCTCAAATTGCCGGCGACACTCAAGTCGAGGTCACAAATCCACAAGCACCCACAGGACGACGGCGTTGGTTTCGCCCTTGGAGGTCCAGGTGTGCTCGGTGGTCGCATCGTAATAGACCGAGTCGCCTTTATTCAGTTCGAGTGGCTCATAGAGGCGGCTGTGGACGACCAGCGTGCCTTCCAGCACCATCACGAAGATTTCCGCCTCGGATTTTGCCCAGGCTGCGTATTCATCCGGCGATCGCGCCGTCACCGTGGTCAGTATCGGCGTCGCGCGCTTGTTCTTGAGGTCAGCGCAGAGCAGCACGTTGTTGCAGGTGCCTGTCGCATGCTTGCTGCCGCTCCCCGCACGGCTGATGCTCCTCCGCCCAGGAAAGCCAGCGGCGCTCCCGGCCTCGTCGCTTGAAAGCAGCGTCACCAGCTCGACATCGAGGCCCTGCGCGATGCGCTGCATCGTCGAAATCGTCGGAGAAAGTTCATTTCTCTCGATTTTCGAGAAAGCCGAGGCGGAAACACCGGTGAGTGCGCTCATGTCCTGAAGCGTCAGGCGCCGCCCCTTGCGCAGCTTCAAGAGCCGAGCGCCGACGTCGACACCCTGGTCCTCCGCGCTGCGTTGCGCCTCCGGCGGCTCACTGGCTTCCGCCTGCTCTGCCCATGATAGTTCCGGCATGTCGTTTCTCCGCCGCGTCGATCAGGTACCTGTCATAAGCGTCCGAC
>CAMFHT010000121.1 GCA_945952245.1 uncultured Rhizobium sp.
TGCGTCGCGGACCTGGTCCACGCTCGACATTTCGCTGGCGCGCGAAACGGCGGAGCGGACCTGGGCTGCCGTGGAACGGGCGCGCGCGGAGGCTGCGCTCAAGGAAAGCGAGGAGCGGCTGCGCAATGCGCTCGAGGTCGGCAGGCTCGGCATGTGGGACTGGAACGTGAAGACCGGAGAGGTCACCTGGTCGGACGAACATTTCCGCATGGAAGGCTATGCCGTCGGCGAGGTCGTGCCGAGCTACGAGGCCTGGGCCGCCCGCATTCACCCCGACGACCGGGAGGCGACGGAGGCGGCGCTGAAACAGGCGATGGAACGGCGCGAGGACTATGTTCGCGAGTTCCGGGTGCTTCATCCCGACGGGAATGTTCGCTGGCTTTATGGCCGCGGCCGCTTCTTCTTCGACGACATCGGACATCCGATGCGTATGGTCGGTGCGATGATCGACGTGACCGACCGCAAGGCATGGGAGGAGCGGCTGCAGGTGCTCGTCCTCGAACTCCAGCACCGGACCCGCAATCTCCTGGGCGTCGTGCGCTCGCTTGCGAACAGCACGCTGCGCTCCAGCAGCAGCCTCTCCGAATTCCGGGCGACGTTCCAGGACCGGCTTGCAGCACTTGCCCGCGTCAACAGCCTTCTGTCACGCCTCAACGAGGGAGACCGCATCCATTTCGAGGAACTGCTGGCGGCGGAGCTTCTGGCGCTCGGCGTTTCGGATGCCTACAAGGACCGGATCACGCTCGAAGGGCCGCATGGCGTGCGGCTCCGCTCCGGCACCGTGCAGACCTTTGCCCTGGCATTGCATGAACTCGCGACCAATGCCGTGAAATACGGTGCCTTCGCGACGCCCGGGGGCAGCCTCGTCATCCGCTGGGGACTGAGCCGGCAGGACGGCAAGACCCAACTCGATCTGGAATGGAAGGAAAGAGGTGTCCAGGTGCCGGCACCCGATTCGGCTTTCAGACGAACGGGCTATGGCCGGGAACTCATAGAGCGGGCCCTCCCCTACCAGCTCAAGGCGAAGACGACCTATGTGCTTGAGGAAGACGGCGTGCACTGCACGATCATGATGCCGATTTCCGAAGGCTGACGGGTTCCGGATCGTCCGCCTGCGGCGGCTCGACGGCAAGCGGCAGGCGCATGAGCCGCTGATATTCGGCCTCGGGCGGTCCGTAGATCGAGCCCGCCGTCTTGATGAGGCCCTTGCGGTCGAGGATCTCGACGCAGCCGCGGGTCGAGCGGATCAGATGCTCGCCCTCGAGGATGTGTAGGGTATCGGTGACCGAGGGACGGCGCACGCCCAGCATGAAGGAGAGGTATTCATGCGTGAGGTTGATCATGTTCTGCGGAATGCGGTCCTCGATCATGACGAGCCAGCGTGCCAGGCGCTGAAGCAGTCCAGCCCGCGCGTTTGCCAGCGCCGTATATCCGACCTGCACGCCAAGCGCCCGCTGGAACCGTGCGGCAAGCAGGGGCAGTGACGGCATGGCCGGAATCACCTGCTTCAGGTTCTCGACGGAAATCGAGAGCATTGCTCCTTCGATCTGGTTCAGCATTTCGAACGGCGTTTCGTCGTCACCGTCGAACAGACCGAATCCTGACAGCCCTTCCTTGCCGATCAAACCGGTTTCGACCCGATTGCCGTCCGGGCTGATGGTGATCAGCGAGATGACGTTGTCGAGGGGAAAGCAGGCACGAACCACCGTCTGGCCACGCTGCTCCATGATCGCACCGCGCGGGACATAGGTCTCCTTGAGCAGCGGCAGGATTGCGTCGAGCTCCTCGACGGGAAGGCGGTTGAGTATGTCGTTGCGCCGGGCCGTCTCGCGAGTCACCTGCTGCGGACGGGTCGCGTGCGACAGCGTCGCGACGATAACGTCCTCTTCCAGCGGCTTGCGCAGCAGCACCTTGCCGGCGTGCCGGGTCGGGATGATGTCAGGCTCGTAACCGGTCGCGAAGATGAAGGGAATGCCACGGCGTTCGAGCTCGTCGGCGAGCGGAAACACCAGCTGTCCGCCGAGGTTGATGTCGAGAACGGCGCCCTCGATGGTCTCGCCCGATCTGAGAAACGCCACTGCCTCGTCCAGTGACGGCATCGGGCCTATCACGTTCACGCCCGCTGCCTTCAACTGCGTCGCCAGTTCCACCGCTGCAAAATAATCATCCTCGACAAGGAGAATGCTTTTGCCTGCCAGCGTCTCGTCCATCAGCCGGACCTCCCGCTTCAAACCTCCAAACAGCTTATCTGGGACAGTTTTGATGGGAAGCAAGCATTTTTCAAAGGAAGGGTTGACAAGCGGAGAATATGTTATGTTATTACATACCACAAATGAGCCTCCGGGCGCAAATGTGATGGATGAAGAGATGACCACGAACCGCCTGCCGCCCTGCCCCACCTGCTGCCGCTTGACAGCCGTCATCGCCATCGCCTAACTGGTCGGCACGGTTCCTGACGGCCAAGCCGGAGGGATTAAAAGGGAACACGGTGAGGACGACCCGCAAAGGGGCCTAGACCGTGGCTGCCCCCGCAACTGTAAGCGGTGAGGCTCTGTCAACGACGCCACTGGTCGAGCGACCGGGAAGGCTGGCAGAACCATCGACCCGCGAGCCAGGAGACCTGCCGTACTTCCAGACGTCAACAACCGGACGGGGTGTGCCGGGAAGCGCCAAGCCACGCAACTGCGCTCATTCCGCAGTCGTGGCGGATCTTCCCTCATCCCCCGCAATGCGCAGGAGCGCCATTGCCGTGGCCAGATCTCATTCCATCGTCCTCGAAGGCGACGGGCTCCGCTATCGGACCGCCTCCGGTCAGGTTCTGCTCGATGACGTCTCGGTCGAAGCCGCCGAGGGCGACCGCCTCGCGATCATCGGCCCGAATGGCGCCGGCAAATCCACGCTGCTGCGGCTGCTCTCTGGCATGCTGATGCCGGCGTCCGGCACGGCGAGACTGTTCGGACAGGACGTCCGGTCCATGTCTCCCGTCGAGCGGGCCCGTTCCATCGCCGTCGTCGGCCAGGCCGACCAGCCGGATCCGCGCGTGCCGCTCCTCGACTATGTCGGCCTCGGCCGCATTCCTCATCACGGACGTCGGAACCGTTCGGACGACCGAGCAATCGTGCTCGATGCCCTCGCCCGCACCGGCCTCACGCCCTTTGCAGAGCGGACGATGGGTTCGCTTTCCGGCGGCGAGCGCCAGCGGGCGCAGATCGCCCGGGCTCTGGCACAGGAACCGAGGATCCTCTTCCTCGACGAGCCCACCAATCACCTCGATCCGCGGGCGCGGGCCGACCTGATGCGGCTCGTCGCCGATCTCGGGCTGGCCGTGGTTGCCGTACTCCACGACCTCCACATCGCCGCGGAGTTCGCGACTCGGATCGCCGTCATCGATCAGGGCCGGCTCGTCGCCTGCGGCACGCCCGACGCCACGCTATCGCGGGAAACGGTGCGGAACGTCTTCGGCATCGACCTCCTGCGCCTTCCCCATCCCGTCGAAGACCGTCATCTCATGGTCTTCGACACCTCTTCCACCCTCTGATCAAGGAGCCCCCGCGCCCATGAAAAACGTGGTCCTCGCCGCCCTTCTGACACTCGCCGCCAGCCCCGTGCTCGCCTTCCCCGTGACGGTCGACAGCTGCGGCAAGCCGCTCACCTTCGACGCCCCGCCGAAGCGGGCCGTGGTGCACGACATCAACATGGCGAAGATGGCCTTCGCGCTCGGCCTGCAGCCCTCCATGGTCGGCGTGACAGGCATTACCGGCTGGTACAAGCTCGATGACACGTTCAAGAGCCTGCAGGGAAGCATCCCCGAACTGGCGCCAAAGGAACCGACGGTGGAAAACCTCGTCTCGGTCAGCCCCGACTTCTTCTTCGCCGGCTGGTATTACGGGATGAAGCCCGGTGGCGACGTGACGCCCGACACCCTCGCACCTCTTGGCATCAAGACGCTGGTGCTGACCGAAAGCTGCGTCCATCTCGACAAGTCACGCCCCGCCGCCTCCATGGACCTGCTCTTCGGCGACGTGGAGAAGCTCGGCAAGATCTTCGGCAAGGATGCAGAGGCGGAAAAGCTCGTCTCCGGCTGGAAGAAGGATCTCGCCGACATCGAGAGCAAGGTTTCGGGCAAGGGCGGCGCGCGCGTCTTCCTCTACGATTCCGGCGAGGACAAGCCCTTCACCGCCGGCAAGTTCGCTATTCCCACGGCCATGATCTCCGCTGCCGGCGGCAAGAACATCATGGAGGACATGGAAACGAGCTGGGGTACCACCGATTGGGAAACGGTCGCGGCCCGCAATCCGGAATTCCTCGTGCTCCTCGATTACCAGAACGGAGCCGGGTACAAGAAACTTCTCGACTTCCTCAAGAGCCATCCGGCCATGAAAGAGACGGATGCGGTAAAGAACGGGCGCTTCGTGGCCCTGCGTTACGAGGAACTGACGCCTGGGCCGGACAATATCGCGGCCATCGGCAAGATTGCCCGCGCGCTTCATCCAGACGCCTTCTGATGACGCGCGGTCGGCTTCCCCTGAGCATCACGGCGGCAGCCCTTGCCGTCGTGATGCTTGCCTGCCTGTCGGTCGCCTATGGCTCGACCGTCATTCCGCTCGGCGATGTCGCAACCGCGCTCGGCAGGGCATTCGGCTTGCTGCCGGCCGGCGACGGCGGGCCGGTCGACCGCATCGTCATCGATCTCCGGCTCCCGAGAGCGATCCTCGCGATCGCGGTCGGTGCCTGCCTCGGCGTCGTCGGCCTGCTCCTCCAGACGGTGACGCGGAACGATCTTGCCGATCCGTTCCTGTTCGGCCTTTCCGCCGGAGCGGCGGCAGGGGCAGTCGCCGTCATCACCCGCATCGGCGATGCCTTCGGCGTGCTGACCCTGCCGATTGCCGCCTTCACCGGCGGCATGTGCGCGACGGCCGCCGTGCTTCTTCTTATGCACCGGAGCCGGGGGCTCGGGCCGGAGCGGCTGATCCTCGCAGGCCTTGCCGTCTCTTTCCTGTTCACGGCACTCACGAACTATCTCGTTTTCTCGGGCGATCAGCGCGCTGCCCATTCGGTGCTGTTCTGGACCATGGGCGGGCTCGGCCTCGCTTCCTGGCAGAACATCGGCATCGGCATTGCCGGGGCCGTGCTGGTGCTCGCCTATGCGCTCCTGCGCCACCGCCAGCTCGACGCACTGCTCGGCGGGGAGGAGACTGCCGAAAGCCTCGGCGTTCCCGTCACGCGGCTGCGCACCACAACCTTCATCGTCGCGAGTTTCGCAACCGCCCTCGTCGTCTCCGTTTCGGGCGTGATCGGCTTCATCGGCCTGATGGTGCCGCATATCGCGCGGCCGCTTGCCGGCCCCTTGCATGCGGGGCTTGCCCTCCTCTGCGCCCTGTTTGGAGCTGCCCTGTTGCTTGGCAGCGATCTCATGGCCCGCACGCTGCTGCCGCCGCAGGAATTGCCGGTCGGCGTCATCACCAGCTCGATCGGCGCCTTCTTCGTCGTCGCCGCGCTGCTGCGGAAGGGATAGAGCCGGCTTCAGCTTCCGTAAAAGCGCTTGCGGGATTCGCGCTCGATGTCGAGCCGAAGCTGCAGGTCGGCGAGTTTCTTCATCTCCGCCTTCCGCGCCTCGTCGCCGATTGTCTCCGAAAGCACCCGCTTCTGTTCGGCAACGGCCTTCTGCAATTCGATTTCCCGCGGCAGGGCACCCGCTTCGGCCATGATGCGGAAGCCGACCGCATCGGCGCTGTTACCGCCACTCATGTCGAGCGGCTTGCCGGCACCCTTGAGGTTATCGAACTGGCCTTCGGCCTGTGCCTTGAGGATCTGCCTTTCGGCAAGGTCGGAAAACTTCATGGGCTTCTCCATCGTTTTCGCCGCGCCAGTCTAGCCTCCCTCCGCCGCCCCGTCACGTCCTAACCGGCGGCGCCCTCCGAAACGCCGGTAGACGGAGCGAACGGGAACCGCAGTTCCACGAGGCAATCATAGGCGTCGCCGCGGTAAATCGAGCGGGTAAAGGCGGCGGGCTTGCCGGACGGCAGATAGGACACCGTTTCCATGGCCAATCCCAGCGACCCCTCGGGGATGCAGAGAAGCGCCGCGTCCCTGCCCTTCACGGTGCAGGCCGAAATCTTGCGGAAGGCGCGGTCCGGTGGGGATCCGAGTCGCTCCAGCGTATCGTCCACCGTACCGGCAAAGAGCTCCGGATCCGGCACGAGCGAGACCGGAACCGCGGACCGGACGATGGCGACGGGCTCCTTGCCCGCAAAACAAAGATCGGCAAGCCGTGACACCGGCACGTGCATGGCGATGCCGAGTGCCAGGATTTCCTCGTTGGACGCGTCGAAGACCCCTGCCTCCAGTCGCTCGGAACGGGTCACGGGCGCGCGCCGTGCGACGCTCTCGCAATAGGTCGTGGACAGGACGTCCCGCTCAACCGTCACCGCAGCCTTCCCCGTCACGAAGGTGCCGGAGCCGCGGCGGCGGTAGAGAAGCCCCTCCTCCACCAGCGCGTCGATCGCCCGGCGCACCGTCACGCGGCTCACCGCCGTCCGCTCGGCGATCACCCGCTCCGCCGGCAGCGCCTCTCCGGGTGCGAAAATGCCATCGTCCACCCCCTTTCGCAGAAGATTCTGAAGCCGGATGGCGAGCTGACCCTGCGGATGCCGGAGGCGGTCCGCGTCGAGAAGGGTCCAGATATCGGCCATGGCACGTCTCCCTCACCTGTCGGTCAAAGGCACGGTGGTTCAGCGAAAGAAGGAAAACCCTGCCGGAAGATGTGTTCCGGCAGGGCCAATGTCAGGTCAGGCTGCTCGAAATCCGGAACTTCCGCTTTTCGAGTTCACGGAAATAGGCAGGCACGTCGAAATATTCTTCCGGCGCCCAGACGCCCGGCTTCTTCTCGCCGGCCAGGATGAGCTGCGCCGCGATCGACCCGTTCATGGAGGTGCAGGCATCGACGTAGGGGCCGTACATGGGGTCGGGGACAACAACGACTTCCACACGTGCCGTCGCCGGCTTGCCGTCCTTGCGGCCGATACCGATCGCGAAGTGGATCTCGTGGCTGTCCTGCGCCGGGATCTTGTCGCGGTTGCGCTCGATGTTGCGGTTGATGACCTTGTTCAGCACGTCGAGCGGCTTCACCTCGACGCCGTTGACCACGACCGGATCGTTGAAGTCGCCGAAGCCGGCCTTGACGAGACCGACCCAGGCTTCATGCTCCCGGTGCGGCAGGTGCAGCTTCCAGGAAAATTCCTTGATGCCCTTTTCGCGGATGCCGTCCGCAAGCGGCACGGTGAGCTGCTCGGAATGCGGCGAGTGCATGAACTCGCAGTGCCCCCAGGGCTCCGGCAGATCGAGATATTCCCGGCCGCTCATCGGCGGGCAGGTGACGTGCTTGCCGTCGTAGAACTGCGTGCTCTCGTGAGCATATTCGGCAAGAACGGTGGAGACGCTGTAGGGCGGCACGAGAACCGGGTTTTCCTCGCCCACCAGCTCGGCAGCCCAGTAGAGCTTGATGGAATCGATCTCGTCCAGCTGGTCGGCAACGGCGCGGCAGATGACGTTGGACATGCCTGGATCGGCACCGGCGCCGATGACCGCAGTCACGCCCGCCGCCTTGAAGCGCTCGTGTTCGGCCATCTGCTTGACCGTATAGGTCCCGAGCCCGCCCAAGTCGATGTAGGGCACCTTTGCGGCGAGAGCCGCCTCGAAGATCGCCATCTGGAAGCCAAGCAGTGTCGGCACGCAGTTGATGCAGATGTCGGCACCGGCGATCGCATTGGAGAGCACGTCCGCCTTGCCGACGTCGAGGTCGACGAGTTCGAGCCTCTCGTCGCCGAGTTCGGCCTTCAGCTCTTCCATGCGGCTGCGGGCCGCATCGCAGATGCGAATTCGGGTGATGTCGATGATGGTGCGGTCGGAAAGAAGGTCGCGGACGATGCCCGCGCCCATGAGACCGGCGCCGCCGAGAATGGAAATGATCATGATCGATAGTTCCGTTTCAAATTTCAGGAGGGGATGAGGTTCAGACGTGCTTGCGCCCGCCGGTTTCGTAGAACCACTCGTCCGGATAGGGGTACCACCAGCCCTGGCGTTCCGGCTTGTGGTCGATGATGACCATCTTCGAGCGGCGGAAGGTGTCGAGCCCGAGGCGCGAAAGCTCGCGGCCGATTCCTGATTTCTTCCAGCCGCCGAAAGGCAGCGCGTCATTGTCGATGAGCGGATTGTTGACCCAGACCATGCCGGCCTCGAGCCGGTCCGCAGCCTCCATCGCCTCTTCCAGCGAGGTGGTGAAGATCGAGGCCCCGAGCCCGAATTCGCTGTCGTTCGCCCGCTCGATCGCCTCGTCGAAATCCGCGACGCGGCAGATGGCGGCGACGGGACCGAAGCATTCCTCCCGGAGGATAGCCATGTCGGGCGTGCAGCCGGTGAGGATCGTCGGCTCGTAGAACCAGCCGACCGGCTGATCCTCGGGAATGCGCCCGCCGGTGACGGCGACCGCCCCCTTGGCCTTTGCATCCTCGACCAGGCGGATCACCTTGTCGCGCGCGGCCTTGGAGACGAGCGGTCCGATCTCATGCTTGCCGAGGCCGTTTCCGACCCTCAGACGCTTCGTCTCCGCCACGAACTTCTCGATGAAGGCGTCGTGGACGGAATCGACCACGTAGAAGCGCTCCGCCGAGGTGCAGACCTGGCCGGACATGTGGAAGGCCGCCGTCACGGCACCGGCAGCGGCGACATCGAGCGGGGCATGTGCGGAAATGATCATCGGGTCGGAGCCGCCGGCCTCGATGACGGCCGGCTTCATCTCGGCAGCTGCGGCGACCGCAACCGCCTTGCCGGCAGCGACGGAGCCGGTGAAGGCGATGGCATGCGTCTTGTCGGAATGGATCAGCGCCTGCGCCACCTCCACGCCGCCCGGAATGCAGGCGACGAGCCCCTCCGGCAGGTCGGCAAAGACCTCCATGAAGAGCAGCGTCGAAAGCGTCGTCGCCTGCGCCGGCTTGATCACGCAGCCATTGCCCGATGCGAGCGAGGCGGCCACCGTCCAGCACATCAAGAGGATCGGGAAATTGAACGGCATGATGTGAACGGAAACGCCGAGCGGTGCATAGCGGGCGTGCTGGAAGGAGCCGGCCTGCGTCGTGCCCGCCACCTTGCCGCCGTCGTCGCGAGCGAGTTCGGCAAAATAGCGGAAGGCGCCGGCGCAGTTCGCGACTTCGCCGATGGCTTCCGGATAGGGTTTGCCCATCTCCCGTGACATGGTCTCCGCGCAGAAGCGCATGTCCGTCGCCTCGATGCGGGCGGCCACGCGGTGAAGCAGCGTCGAGCGGGTCTTGGCGTCGAGCTTGGCCCATGCCCGCTGGGCCGCGGTGACGACATCGAGCGTCGCCTCAATCTCCGCAGGGCTCGCATTGCCGATCACACCGACCTTTTCGAGGGTTGCGGGGTCGATCACGTCACTGGCCGGGCCGGAGAGCGGCTGGTAGCCGCCGCCGACGAACTGCATGGGCTGGCTGAGGTCGAAACTGGTCATGCGACATTCGCTTTCTTATGGTCGATGGCCTCGGACGGGCGCGTCGGCACATGGCTTTCCCAGCCGGGCAGTACGCGTTCCATCAAGGCGCTGATGCGTTTCAGTCCTGCCCTGGGGAGGGCGCGGAGGAGCTGTCCCTGCACCCGCGGGATGAAATCCAGATAGCCATGCTTGCCGTCCCGCTTGGAGAGGCGTTCGAAATTGCCGAGGATCTTGGTGTGCCGGTGGGCGGCAAGCAGCCAGTACTCGGCGAGGAACCGTTGCCGGTCGATAGCCGGGCGGCGGCGGAGGTAGTGGTCGATCAGATGCTCTTCGAGCCCGTCCGCCAGATCGCGCCTTGCATCCTGGGTCAGCGAGACGAGGTCGTAAGCCGCGGAGCCGAAGACGCCGTCCTGGAAGTCGAGAAGGCCACAGCGCTGGGCACCCGCACGCCCGTCGATGACCATGAGGTTGTCGACGTGGTAGTCGCGCAGGACCAGCACGTCGCGGCAGCCCGAGATTTCCGCGAGCGCTTCGTGCCAGAGCCCCATGAAGTCCTGCTTGAACGCGGCCGCATTCACCTCGGGCGCGCATTGCGGCACGTACCAGTCGGTGAACATTTCAAGTTCGTCGTCCAGCGGGCCGAAGTCATAGCCGCCGATGCCGGGCCTCTCACCGGTCTCCTGCTCGTGCAGATGCACGAGCGCATCGACGGCGAGTTCGTAGAGCGGACGGTCTTCATGGCCATCGCGGAAGAGGCGCGTGAAGGTCTTCGCGCCGAAGTCCTCGATCAGCGCAAGGCCGGCTTCCTGGTCCACGGCATGGATGCGTGGCGCGGACAGGCCAAGCGACGTCAGGTACCGGCTGATCGTGACGAAGCGTTCCAGGTCGGGCGCGCCGGGCCTCTCCTCCATCAGGAGGATGCCCCGCCATTTCAGGCGGTAGTAGCGCCGCGCGGAGGCATCCCCCGGCAGGGGCTCGAGACCACGCGGATCGAGACCTTGCCGGAAAAGGAACGCGTGCCGCCGTGCCACCGCCTTCGCGCTGGTTGAAGAAGCCGTCATGTCAATGCTCCTCAGCGGATCATGTAGACCTTCTTGATGGTCTCATGGACCGTGCAGACACCCTTCCAGTCCTGCGGGAAGAAGGCTGCCGTATCCGGCGTGATCTCGATCACCTCGCCGCTCTCGTGCACATAGGTGCAGCGTCCTTCGAGGAAGTGGCAGAACTCGTCGCGGGTCACGTGGCAGACCCACTTGCCGGGCGTGCAGACCCAGA
>CAMFHT010000122.1 GCA_945952245.1 uncultured Rhizobium sp.
GCCGCGCTGCGGCAGATGTCGAACATCGCCGTTTTTACAGTGGAGGTCTTCGAGAAGTGCTTGACGGACCAGAACCTTCTGAATGATGTGAATGCCGTCAGGGAACGCGGTGCCAAGGATTTCGGCGTCAACGCCACGCCGACCTTCCTGATCAACGGAAAGCGCTATGCGGGAGCCATGTCGGTTGAGACCATGTCTGCCCTTCTGGACAGCCTGCTCTGACCCACGTCTCGCCGAGGCGGGGGTGAGGGGGCGTGTGCGTGGCATCGTGCTATGCCGGACCAGTACCCCCCTCTGCTTCCACGGAAATGCTGCGGAGGGTACCCCCCTCTGTCCTGCCGGACATCTCCCCCACAAGGGGGGAGATCGACTCGTGGTTTCTGCCCCGCCAGACAGCATACGTATCTTCCGCGGAACATATGATGAGAGGCGAGCGGCCCGCCTCCTGCTGATCTCCCCCCTTGTGGGGGAGATGTCCGGCCCCTTCGACAGGCTCAGGACAGAGGGGGGTACCTCCCGCAGCCCCGCATGGGGCCCAACCCCATGAAATTCACCAAGCTCCGCCTCATCGGCTTCAAGTCCTTCGTCGAACCCTCCGAATTCATCATCGAGCGGGGGCTGACCGGCGTGGTCGGGCCGAACGGCTGCGGCAAGTCGAACCTGGTCGAGGCGCTGCGCTGGGTGATGGGGGAGAACTCCTACAAGAACATGCGCGCCTCCGGCATGGACGATGTGATCTTTTCCGGTTCCGGCAACCGGCCCGCCCGCAACACGGCCGAGGTGGCGCTGTTTCTCGACAATTCCGACCGCACCGCGCCCGCCGCCTTCAATGATGCCGACGAGATCCAGGTGACCCGGCGGATCGAGCGGGAGCAGGGCTCCGTCTACCGCATCAATGGCAAGGAGGCGCGCGCCAAGGACGTGCAGCTGCTCTTTGCCGATGCCTCGACGGGTGCGCGCTCGCCCTCCATGGTGGGGCAGGGGCGGATCGGCGAGCTGATCCAGGCCAAGCCCCAGGCGCGCCGCCAGCTGCTCGAAGAGGCCGCCGGCATTTCCGGCCTGCACTCGCGCCGCCACGAGGCCGAGCTTCGGCTGCGCGCCGCCGAGACCAATCTGGAGCGGCTGGAGGACGTGGTCTCCCAGCTCGAAAGCCAGATCGAGAGCTTGAAGCGGCAGGCCCGGCAGGCGAACCGCTTCAAGATGCTCTCCGCCGACATCCGCGCCCGCGAGGCCATGCTGCTGCATATCCGCTGGGTGCAGGCGAAGGAGGCGGAAGCCGAGGCGACGAGTGCCTTGAACCAGGCGACCTCCGTCGTTGCCGAGCGCGCCCAGGCGCAGATGGAGGCGGCGAAGGCGCAGGGGATCGCGAGCCTGAAGCTGCCGGAACTGCGCGAGGAGGAGGCAAAGGCCGCAGCCGGCCTGCAGCGCCTGCAGTTTGCCCGCGCGCAGCTGGAAGAGGATGCCGGCCGCCTGATGCGCCGCCGCGACGAGCTGATGCGCCGTCTCGCCCATCTTGCCGACGACATCCGCCGCGAGGAGCGGCTGGTGCTGGAAAATGCCGGCATCCTCGAGCGGCTTTCGAACGAGGAGGCCGAGCTGGAAGAGCAGCTGGCGGAAGCCGGGCAGATGGCCGAGGAGATCCTCGAAGCGTTCTCGGCCGCCTCGCACGTGCTCGCTGAAAGCGAGCAGGCGCTCGCCCGGCTGACGGCGGGACGGGCGGAGGCTTCCGCCCGCCGCAACCAGCTGGAGCGTGCGATCCGCGATCTCGCCGACCGCAGCCAGCGCCTTGCCCAGCAGAGCGGCGAGGCTGAGCGCGAGCTGCAGGCGATCGAGGCGCGGCTTTCGAGCCTGCCGGACCCCGGCGAAAAGGCTGAGCAGGTGGAGATGGCGGAGGCGGGTCTTGCCGAGCGCATGGGCGAGATCCAGGTGCTGGAAACGGCGGTGACCGAGGCCCGCGCCGCCGAAGCGCTCGCCCGCCGCCCGGTGGAGGAGGCGCGCCAGCGGCTGGCGGGGCTGGAAACCGAGGCGCGCACCATCGCGAAGATGCTGGCCGCCGGCGCGACCGAGACCGGCTTTCGCCCCGTGGCGGAGGACATCACCGTATCCCGCGGGCTGGAGGCAGCGCTCGGTGCCGCACTCGGCGACGACCTGCAGAGCGGGCTCGACCCGTCCGCGCCCACCTATTGGAGCGGCGCGGGCGAGGGGGCGGGCGATCCGCCCTTGCCGGAAGGGGCCGAGCCGCTTTCCCGCCATGTTCAGGCGCCTGCCGCCCTTGCCCGTCGTCTTGCCCAGATCGGGCTCGTTCCCGCCGAGCAAGCGTTGCGGCTCATGCCCGCGCTCAAACCTGGCCAGCGGCTGGTGACGCGCGAAGGCGCCGTTTATCGCTGGGACGGGCATGTGACCGGGGCCGATGCGCCGGGTGCGGCGGCGCTGCGCCTTGCCCAGAAGAACCGTCTCGCCGAGATCGACCGCGAGGCGGAGGAGGCCCGCGACCGTCTTTCGGAGGCTGAGGAGATGCAGGCGGAGGCTCAGGATGCAATCCTGAGCGTGGAGCAGGCCCTTGCTGCCGCCCGCGAGGACGTGCGCATGGCGAACCGGCAGGTGACCGAGGCGCGCGACGCGCTGGCGCAGGCGGAGCGTGCCGCGGGCGACCTGATGCGCCGGCGCGACGTGATCTCGGAAACGCTCTCACAGTTTTCCGGCCAGATGGAGGAGATCGCCGAGGCGCAGGAGGAGGCGCGGGCCGAGCTGGAAGACCAGCCGGATCTTTCCGCCATCGACCACCGGCTCGCCGAGCAGCAGATGCGGGTTGCGACCGATCGCGGCGCGCTGGCCGAGGCGCGGGCCGCGCATGAGGGGTTCAACCGCGAAAACGACATGCGCCAGCGCCGGCTTCTCGCCATCCGCCAGGAGCGGGCGAGCTGGGAGGCGCGCGCGGCAGGCGCCGTGGACCAGATCGAGCGGCTGCGCGAGCGCGAGGAAGAGGCGCGCGAGGAAATGGCAGGGCTCGACGAGGCGCCCGAGGAAATCGAGGAAAAGCGCCGCGACCTGATGAGCGCGCTTTCCAAGGCCGAGGCCGCCCGGCGCGCTGCCGCCGATTTACTGGTCGAGGCCGAAAGCCGCCAGCGCGAGGCGGACCAGCAGGCGGCGAAGGCGCTGGCCGAGCTTGCCGAGGCCCGCGAAAGGCGCGGCCGCGCCGAGGAGCGGCTCGTCTCCGCCCGCGAGCGGCGCGAGGAGACCGAAGCACGCATCCGCACCGTGCTGTCTGCCCCGCCGCACGAGGCGATCCGCTTCACGGGGCTTGCACCGGGGCAGGAACTGCCCGATGCGCGCGAGGTGGAACGCGAGCTCGAACGGCTGAAGATCGAGCGCGAGCGGCTCGGCGCCGTCAATCTGCGCGCCGAGGAAGAGAGCCGGGAGCTTTCCGATAAGCTCAACGCCCTCATCCGCGAGCGGGACGACGTGATCGACGCCATCAAGAAGCTGCGCGCCGCGATCCAGAGCCTCAACCGCGAAGGCCGCGAACGGCTGATCGCCGCCTTCGACGTGGTCAATGCCCAGTTCCAGAGGCTCTTCACCCACCTCTTCGGCGGCGGCACGGCGGAGCTGCAGCTCATCGAGAGCGAGGACCCGCTGGAAGCCGGCCTCGAAATCCTGGCCCGCCCGCCCGGCAAGAAGCCGCAGACCATGACGCTGCTCTCCGGCGGCGAACAGGCGCTGACCGCCATGGCCCTCATCTTCGCCGTCTTCCTCACCAATCCCGCACCCATCTGCGTGCTGGACGAGGTGGACGCGCCGCTCGACGACCACAACGTGGAACGCTACTGCAACCTCATGGACGAAATGGCGGCCTCCACCGAAACCCGCTTCATCGTCATCACCCACAACCCCATCACCATGGCCCGCATGAACCGCCTCTTCGGCGTAACCATGGCGGAGCAGGGGGTCTCCCAGCTCGTGAGCGTGGATTTGCAGACCGCGGAGGGGATGCTGGAGGTGGTGTGAGGGGGATGCGAGCTCATTTTGGCTCTCAAATAGTGAGGAATTTGGCGCTCAACCTGGCTTGTCTGTATCCGATGAGAGCCAAGATAATTTGAATTCCAAAACTTTGCGTTTTTGAGAGACAATGCCGCTTGTGTTTCATAGGTGAATATCAATAGGATTAGAGTGCCAGAAACGCCTAATAGTGGAAGACAAATGATCGAGAGCCGCACACTGGATTTGTCTGACGCCGTTCAATACCACTACGGACAGTTCCCACCTGACCGCATTGACGCGGGTCGCCTGATAATGCCGATCGCTTCTGCGTCGTCTGCCTTGGCACGATACGATCAGATTCTGAAGGGAATGCACAACAGCGAGGTTCTGCTTGCTCCCTTGAGGAGCCAGGAAGCCGTGGTTTCCTCCCGAATGGAAGGAACGGTCAGTACCCTCGATGAAGTTCTGCGGTATGAGGCGGATGAAGAGGAGCGGGGCGAGGAAACGAGCGGGCACTACCGCAATGAAGCGATCGAAGTTTATCTTTATGGTCGGGCGCTGACTTCTGCGCAGCGAAGCATGGAACAGGGAGCTCCCCTGTCGAGCTTTCTGATTAGAAGCGCACACAGCGTCTTGCTCGGTTTCGGCCGAGGCGCGCAGTTATCTCCAGGAGAGTTCAAGACCGAGCAGAACTATCTGGCGGACAGGATGCGCCGCAAGGTCCAGTTCATTCCCATAAGGCCGGAGCAGTTGCAGGATGGGATGGACCGCCTTTTCCGATACATTGAGGATGAAAACTGGCAGATCTTGATCAAGACAGCTGTCGCCCATCTCGAATTCGAAGCCTTGCATCCCTTCAAGGACGGCAATGGCCGCATTGGGCGGATGTTGATCACATTAATGCTTTGGAAGTACGGAGCAATCTCGGCGCCGCATTTCTACATCAGCAGCTATTTCGAAGACCGGAGGGACGAGTACATCGACCTGATGCGCGACGTATCTAAGTCCGGCGCTTGGACGGATTGGATCATCTTTTTCTTGCAGGCACTGGAAGCCCAGGCACAAAAGAACCTTGCCACGGCTGAGCGTATCCGAGATCTTTACGAAGAGCTGAAGCGGGCATTTCCTCAGGTTCTGTCGTCTCAATGGAGCACTGCAGCGCTGGACTTCCTGTTTTCGCGACCAGTCTTTAGGAACAACGTCTTCACCAAGAAGTCCGGAATACCGGAGACCTCCGCCCACCGCTTCACCCGCATTCTGTCAGAGCAGGGACTGATCCGTACGTTGGAACCTGCGGCCGGACGGCGGCCAGCGCTTTACAGTTTCGAGCCATTGCTGCAGATCGTGCGCGATTGAAGAAACTGCATTGTCTCAAGTGTCCAAACTTTAGCATTGACTGAAATGACAACCTTGCTAAACCTACCCTTCAGGATGCCCGCAAAAAATCCGGCATCCCGGGGCGTAGAAACCCTGCAATCGTGTGGTCGTGCCTTGATTGGTACGTCCCGAACCCATTAGCTTCTGGCACCTGCGGCCGGGAGGCCTCGGTCATGTCCAGAACTTCGGTTTAAAAGCCGGGGCGGCCGTACGATTGCGGTTTTCTAACTCCCGGTCACCGGCGGCCCGGCATGGCCTCCGGTGGCTCCACCTTTGGGAAGGGAGTGCGCCGCAATGGATCTCGGACAGATCTATATGTCCTCGCCGGACTGGATAAAGGGCCTGATGGTCGTCCTGCCCTTCGTGACGCTCTATGCCACGGCCCGGCTCTTTGCGCCGGGAAAGGCCGCCAAGGCTGCGCCCGAACCTTTGCCGGCGCCCTATCGCGCAGTGCCGGCCAAGCCAGCCTTGCCCGTGCTGGAGCACGAAACCGAGATGGAGCGGCTCGACCGCCTGTTCTTCGCCGAGATCGAGCGGATCAAGGGAGAGCGTTAGAGCAGTTTCCGGTCTGATTGAATCATTCTGCGGCCTGAATTTTCGCTGAGATCGAGGACTTCGCCGAAGGCCATATCCGGAGATACGGTCGAGGCGAAGGCCGATGGTATCAGCGAAAAGTCAGGCCGCCCGGAGGGTTGGCTGAAACCGGCGTTCCACAGCGTCAGACGGCTTGTAGGTAGCAGGAGCTACCTCCTGCGCCGCCTTCCTCGTGGAACATCCGGTTTGAGCCAACAGAATGATCCAATCAGATCGGAAACTGCTCTAGCTATTCCTTGCCCCGCTCGTCCCACCGTTTCCACACCCCTGGCACCGGCTCCTTCAGCTCCAGCACCACTTCCTTGTCCGGCTCCAGCCTGTTGTAGATCAGGAACAGGCGGTCGAGGGTGAAGCGGGTGAGCTTGGTGTTGCGGATGCGGGAAAATTCGGAGTGCGCGATGCCCGTCTTCGCCTCCGCCTCCCGGGTGGAAAGGTTCTGTTCGTTGAGCGCCCTGATGATCCAGGCTGCCAGCGTCGCCTTGGCTTGGCGAAGGTCGGGATTGGGATGGTTTGAATCGCGCCACAGATTGCTTCCGCTCGAAAAGTAGACGTCGCCTAGGATGTCGTCCTCAGCCTCTTCAGCCGTTTCCTGATCGTGTCGATCTCCGCCTTCGGTGTCGCCGTTCCGCTTTTCGACTTTTTCTGAAACGCGTGGATGATCCATATCTCATCTCCCAGCTTGAGAGCGTAAACAACGCGCCATGCATCCTTGCGGTGGCGAATGGCGATTTCGAAGACGCCGGAGCCAAGCCCGTGCATCGGCTTCGCATAATCGGGATCGGCACCGGAGGCGATGGCAAGCAGCGCTTCCTGCACGTCATCCTGCACATCAGGAGTAAATGCGTTGTAAGCCTTACGGGCGCCCGGTACCCATTCGATCCGTCTCATAGCTATTCTGTAGCCGTTCGCAAATTTGTCAACACCATAAATTCAAAACACCTTAAATGAATTATTGCGAATATAAAAGGCGCCGCCAGACGCCGCGTTTGTCCGGCCTGTCTCACCGCCGCATCACTCTCCGCGCAATTCATCCCGCACTGCACAAAAATCCGTCTTTCCGGTGATTTCCTTTCCGTTTTGAATGGTTTACCGTGCGGTCGAGTGGGGTGAGGCACTGAAATGGTCAAGTGGGTCTATACTTTCGGCAATGGTCGGGCGGAGGGCCGGGCGAGCGATATCGAAATTCTCGGCGGCAAGGGTGCGAACCTCGCCGAGATGGCGAGCCTCGGCCTGCCGGTGCCGCCGGGGCTGACGATCATTTCCGAGGCCTGTTCCTGGTTCAATGCGCATGGGCGCAGCTTTCCCGACGAGCTGAAGGCGCAGGTGGTGGAGGCGCTCCGCGGCATGGAGGAGGCGACGGGCCGCGGCTTCGGTGATCCGAAACATCCGCTGCTGCTTTCCGTCCGCTCCGGTGCGCGCGCTTCCATGCCCGGCATGATGGATACGGTGCTGAATCTCGGCCTCAACGACGAGACGGTGCAGGCGCTCGGCCACGATGCTGGCGATGCGCGCTTCGCCTGGGACAGCTACCGCCGCTTCATCCAGATGTATGGCGATGTCGTCATGGGCCTCGACCACGAGGTCTTCGCCGAGATCCTGGAAGACGAGAAGGGCCGGCTCGGCCACGAATACGATACCGAGCTTTCCGCCGTGGAATGGCAGCACGTCACACAGCTCTACAAGCAGGTGATTGCCGAAGAGCTCGGCGAACCCTTCCCGCAGGATGTGGGCGTGCAGCTCTGGAAGGCGATCGGCGCCGTGTTCCAGAGCTGGATGAACCCGCGGGCCATCACCTACCGCCAGCTGCACAACATTCCCGCCGGCTGGGGCACGGCGGTCAACGTTCAGGCCATGGTTTTCGGCAATCTCGGCAACAATTCCGCCACCGGCGTTGCCTTCACCCGCAATCCCTCGACCGGCGAGAAGGAGCTCTACGGCGAGTTTCTCGTCAATGCGCAGGGGGAGGACGTCGTTGCCGGCATCCGCACGCCGCAATCGATCACGGAGGCGGCGCGCATCGCGTCCGGCTCGGAAAAGCCCTCGCTGGAAAAGCTGATGCCGGATGCCTTCCGGGATTTCCAGGCGATCTGCACGCGGCTCGAGGCCCATTACCGCGACATGCAGGACCTCGAATTCACCATCGAGCGCGGCAAGCTCTGGATGTTGCAGACCCGCTCCGGCAAGCGCACCGCCAAGGCCGCGATGAAGATCGCCGTCGACATGGCGGACGAGGGGGTGATCACCGAGGACGAGGCCGTTTCCCGCATCGACCCTGCCTCGCTCGACCAGCTGCTGCACCCGACCATCGATCCGCGCTTCGAGCGGGTGATCATCGGCTCGGGCCTGCCCGCCTCGCCGGGCGCGGCGACGGGCGAGGTGGTCTTCACATCGGAAGAGGCCGTGCAGGCGGAGGCCGAGGGCCGCAAGGTCATCCTTGTCCGCATCGAGACGAGCCCCGAGGACATTCACGGCATGCATGCGGCGGAAGGCATCCTCACCACCCGCGGCGGCATGACCAGCCATGCGGCGGTCGTCGCCCGCGGCATGGGCATCCCCTGCGTCACCGGCGCCGGCACCATGCGGGTGGACATGCGCAACGAGCAGCTCATCGGCATGGGCGTGAAGCTGAAGCGCGGCGACATCATCACCATAGACGGCTCTTCCGGCCAGGTGCTGAAGGGCGAGGTGCCCATGCTGCAGCCGGAGCTGTCCGGCGATTTCGGCCGCATCATGGACTGGGCCGACCGCACCCGGCGCATGACCGTGCGCACCAATGCGGACACCCCGCAGGATGCCCGCGCTGCCCGCTCCTTCGGGGCGGAAGGCATCGGCCTCTGCCGCACCGAGCACATGTTCTTCGAAGGCGGCCGCATCCATGTCATGCGCGACATGATCCTCGCGGAGACGGAAGAGGGCCGCCAGGCCGCGCTCGACAAGCTCTTGCCCATGCAGCGCTCCGATTTCACCGATCTCTTCTCGATCATGCATGGCCAGCCGGTCACGATCCGCCTGCTCGATCCGCCGCTCCACGAATTCCTGCCGAAATCGGAGGACGAGGTGGCGGAGGTGGCTGCCGGCATGGGCATGGAGCCGCATGTCATGCGCCAGCGCATCGATGCGCTGCACGAGTTCAACCCCATGCTCGGCCATCGCGGCTGCCGCCTGGCGATCTCGCATCCTGAAATCGTCGAGATGCAGGCGCGCGCCATCTTCGAGGCTGCCGTCGCCGCCGCCCGGCAGACGGGCGAACCGGTCTCGCCCGAGATCATGGTGCCGCTGGTCGGGCTTCGCGCCGAGCTCGACTACGTCAAGGGCCGCATCGATGCCATTGCACAGCAGGTGATGGGCGAAGCCGGCATGAAGATCGACTATCTCGTCGGCACCATGATCGAGCTGCCGCGTGCGGCGCTCCGCGCCCATGTGATCGCGGAGGCCGCGGAATTCTTCTCCTTTGGCACCAACGACCTGACGCAGACCACCTTCGGCATTTCCCGCGACGATGCCTCGCAGTTCATCAACACCTATATCCGCAAGGGCATCATCGACCACGATCCCTTCATCCAGCTGGATTTCGACGGCGTCGGCGAACTCATCCGCATCGCCGCCCAGCGCGGCCGGCTGACACGGCCGGACATGAAGCTCGGCATCTGCGGCGAACATGGCGGCGACCCGGCCTCGATCCATTTCTGCGAGTCGATCGGCCTCGATTATGTCTCCTGCTCGCCGTTCCGCGTGCCGATCGCACGGCTGGCCGCAGCCCAGGCGGCCATCAAGGCGCGCAAAAGTCAGCGTGCCTGACAAAAATATGATAGGCTATCGGTTTTCCTCATGGCATCCATAAGAATATACTGTTAGTCGGCATTTCTAATATCGGCTATCTCTTTCATCACGGCTTCAGATATTGCGAAGCCTGCGGGGGAGAGAGACAAGCCCATGTTTTCAAGGCGTAACCAGTATTTTCTGAAAGACCATTTCGATGCGCTGGAGAGGCGCGACCTCGATCTTTTCGATCATATCTTCCAGCAGAAGCCGGCGTTTGACGGTGCTGGAAACCACCCGGTCATCGCGCGATTCATGCATGCATGCCGGGACCTTACGGCCCGTATTCGGACAGGGGCCGGCGAGGCGGCATGATGCCGCCTCGCACCCAACTTCAGCAAGACGAAGATCACTGAACGACAGAGATTGAGGCCGACGGCGCATGGCCGGGCGGGCCGGCGAAGCTTTCGGCAAGGCACTGTGCAAGCGTGGCCGCATGCTCGGCCACCGCGTCGCGCAGGCAGAGGTAGATGCCCACGGGAGGGAGATCTGGCAGGGCTCCCCCATGGCGGACCGGGGCGAGGAAGGGCGGCCGGGCGGTGGAAATCACCGCCTGGACCGCCTTTTCTGCGGCAACGGCCACTTCCACCGTCCGGACGGTATCGGACTCCACCGTCGGCACCCAGCTGATGCCGGCCCGTTGCAGGGCGGATTGCACCACGGGATTGAACATGCAGCCGCGCACCATGCCGAGCGGCAGGGGCCTGCGCATCCACACGTCGCTGTCGGGCGCCGCAATGAAGATCAGCTGCCGCGTCGCGAGCAGCCGTCCGCCGGGGGGCGGGGAAAATTCGGTTGTCAAAATGACGTCCAGCTCGCCCGCGACCAGTTGCTCCTTGAGGATCAGGCTCACGGCCATGGTCATCTGTACCTCCG